>CAKUMG010000234.1 GCA_934667465.1 uncultured Actinoplanes sp.
GGCCGACACCGGCCACGACGAGATCGTCCGCGCCGGAACGGCACTCAACACCGCCTCCGCCGAACTGCGCGAGGTCATGGTCGAGGTGACCGGGGCGTCGCACGAGGTCTCCCGGTCCGCCGGGCAGGTCGCCACGACCGGTGGCGAGCTGACCACCTCGGCGGAGAGCGCCGCCTCCCAGGCGGGCTCGGCCAGCCGGGCCGCCGACGACATCTCGGTGGTGGTGCAGACCGTCGCCGCCGGCGCCGAGGAGATGGGCGCCTCCATCAGCGAGATCTCCAGCAACGCGCAGGAGGCCGCGCGGGCCGGCCGGGACGGCGTGGGCCTGACCGCGACCGCCTCGGGGGTCATCGACGAGCTGCGGGTCTCCACCGGCAAGATCGCCGATGTGGTCCGGCTGATCGCGAGCATCGCCGAGCAGACCAACCTGCTGGCGCTGAACGCGACGATCGAGGCGGCCCGGGCGGGCGACGCCGGCAAGGGCTTCGCGGTGGTCGCGGGCGAGGTCAAAGACCTGGCCCAGGAGACCGCGAAGGCGACCGAGGACGTCACCGCGCGGGTCTCGGCGATCGAGTCGGACACCGCCAAGGCGGTCGAGGCCATCAACGCCATCACGGCGACCATCGGCCAGGTCAACGACTACCAGACGGCGATCGCCGCGGCGGTCGAGGAGCAGGCCGCCACCACCGCGGAGATGTCGCGCAACATCACCGAGGTCGCGACCGGCAGCCAGGACATCGCCACCAACATCGGCGCGGTGAGCGGGGCCGTCGAGAGCACCCGCTCCGCGGTGACGGTGTCGCACCGGTCGGCGGACGAGCTCAATGCGACGGCCCGGCGCCTGACGGAGCTGGTGGACCGCTTCACGGTCTGACCTGCGCTCTTTCACTGGCGGCTCACCTCCCGGGGTGGGCCGCCAGTGTGCTGGGCGGCTCACTTCTTCAGATCGGCCGCCAGCTTGTCGAACTGCTCGCCGGTGCCCTGCGCCATGTAGCCCTGCATCACGTCGTTGGTGTAGCCGGCGAAGTGGTTGGTCAGCTCGGTCCGGCCGTCGCCCAGGTCCTCGAACGTGACCGTGACGGCGCCGCCGCCGATCCCGCGCTGGTCACCCCAGCCGTACTCGAGCAGGCCGATCGGCTCGACCCGGTTGTAGACCATGTCCGACGGATACTCGGTGCCGTCCTCGTCGACCATCGTGACCCGGAAGGCGCCGCCGGGCCGGACGTCCAGCTCGACGCTCTCGCGGGGCGTGTGCATGCCGGCCGGGCCCCACCAGAGCGCGAGCCGGTCGGGGTCGGTCCAGGCGTCCCAGACGAGCTGCCGGGGCGCGTCGAAGATGCGGACGATGTCGAGCTCGCGGAAGTCCATGTCGTCAGTCATCGGGGTTCCCCTTCGTCAGAGTGCGCAGGTGGGCGTCGAGCTTGTCGAAGCTCGACTCCCAGAAACGGCGGTAGCGGTTCACGTAGTCGGAGGCCTCGTGCAGCGCCTCGGCCTCGAGCCGGCAGGGGCGCCACTGCGCCTGCTGCCCGCGGGAGATGAGGCCGGCCCGTTCGAGCACCTTGAGGTGCTTGGAGATGGCGGGGAGCGAGATCTCGAACGGCGCCGCCAGCTCGTTGACCGTGGCCTCCCCCTCCGCGAGCCGGGCGAGGATGGCCCGGCGGGTGGGATCGGCGAGCGCCCCGAAGATCAGGCTCAGCTGGTCGGTCGCCACCGGCTCAGGCCGGCACGTAGGTGATGACCTCGACGCCGGTCTTCGTCGTCCAGTGCCCGGACGGGCTGAGGGCGACCTTGGTGCCCTCGTGCCACAGCTTGCGGCCCTCGCCGACCACGACCGGATAGATCATGATGCGGTACTCGTCGATCAGGTTGTGCCGGGTCAGCAGGTTCACCAGCTCGGCACTGCCGTTGATCAGCAGGCTCTCGGTGCCGTCCTTGAGCGCGGCGACCGCGGCGGGGACGTCGCCCTCGAGGAAGCGGGCGTTCCACTCCGGCTCGGTGAGCGTCGTGGTGGCGACGTGCTTGGGCATGGTGTTCATCCTGCGGCCGAAGTCGCCGGTCTCGGCCTCCATGGCCGGCCAGGCGCTCTTGAAGCCCTCGTACGTGCGGCGGCCGAGCAGCAGCGCGTCCGCCTCCCGCAGGTTCCGGTCCTGCCAGGCGCCGAGCTCGTCGTTGAAGTAGGGCCCACTCCACGCCGGCTCCTCGAACACGCCGTCGAGCGTCACGTACTCCACCGCGATGATCCTGCCCATGCCCCCGCCTCCTCGTTTAACTCACCGGTTAATTAGCTGATTGGTAAATTACCCGTCGGCGGCCGCGATGTCAACGACCGGGCCCTTTCGCCGGCGATCACGGTCGTCTATGGTCCGGGAAAGTCGCGCGTTCGGAGGCACCGTGGGCGTCACGCAGGGCATTCCGGCCGCGCTCGCCGAGCCGGTCGTCCCCGTCCGGCGCCCGTGGATCGGCCTGCTGGTCGCGGCGAACCTGGGCCTCTGGATGGTGTTCTTCACGCCCGTCCAGGTGCTGCTGCCCAACCAGATCACCGGGCTCGGCGTGGCGGGCAAGGAGGCGACGCTGGGCTGGATCACCGGCCTCGGCGCCCTGGTCGCCATCGTGGTGAACCCCCTGGCGGGGGCGTTGTCGGACCGGTCGCGGCCGCGGCTCGGCGGGCGGGCGTACGGCCGCAGGCATGTCTGGACCCTGGGCGGCACCGCGGTGGCCTGCCTGTCGCTGGTGCTGCTGGCACACGCCGACGGGCTCGCCGCGGTGGCCCTGGGCTGGGCCGGCACGCAGCTGGGGGTCAACGTCATGCTGGCCACGCTGACCGCGGCCGTGCCCGACCGTGTACCGATACACCAGCGGGGGCTCGTCTCCGGCTGGGTCGGCATGCCCCAGGCGCTGGGACTGGTCGTGGGCGCGGTCCTGACGACGGTGGTCTTCACGACGACCCGCTCCGGCTACCTCGCCATGGCGGCCGGGCTCGCCGCGCTGGCCGTACCGTTCGCGCTGCTCACGCCGGACGACCCGCTGCCGGCGGCCGCCGGCCCGCGCGCACCCGGCACCAGGGTCTGGCGGGTCTTCGCGGACAACCACGACTACGCGTGGGCGTGGGGCACGCGCTTCCTGGTCCAGCTCGGCAACGCGATGGGCACGCTCTACCTGCTGTTCTTCCTGACCGACGAGGTGCGGCTGGCGGACCCCGACACCGGCCTGCTCGTGCTGATCCTGCTCTACACGCTGGGCATGATCGCCACGGCGATGGCCGGCGGGCACCTGTCCGACCGCACCGGGCGGCGCAAGGTCTTCGTGGTCTGGTCGGGCGCGCTGATCGCGGTCGCCGCGGCGCTGCTCGCGATCTGGCCGACCTGGCCGGTCTCGATCGTGGCCGCGCTGCTGCTGGGCGCGGGCTACGGTGTCTATCTCGCGGTCGACGCCGCCCTGATCACGCAGGTGCTGCCGGCCGCGGTGGACCGCGCCAAGGACCTCGGGGTGATCAACATCGCGACCGCGGCGCCGCAGGTCCTGGGGCCCGCTCTGGCCGCTCCTATCGTTACACATCTGGGCGGTTACCCGGCGCTCTACGCGCTCACCACGGTCGTCACCCTGCTCGGCGCCGTCATGGTCCTGCGGATCCGGGCGGTGCCCTGAGGCCGGCCCGGCAGCAGCGTGACGCCGGTCGAATCAAAGGTCGGCGGAAACCTGCTCGCGGGGCGCCGTACGCTGGTTCCGTGACCGTACGAGTTCGCTTCGCCCCCTCCCCGACCGGAATGTTCCACGTCGGCGGCGCCCGTTCCGCGCTGCAGAACTGGATCGTCGCCCGCCAGAGCGGCGGCGTCTTCGTCCTGCGCATCGAGGACACCGACGCGGCCCGCAACCGTCCCGAGTGGACCGAGGGCATCATCTCGGCGCTGGACTGGATCGGCATCGAGCGCGGCAGCTACGAGGGCCCCTACTACCAGTCCTCGTACGCGGACGACCACGCCGCCGCGGCGACCCGCCTCTACGGCGAGGGCCGCGCCTACTACTGCGACTGCAAGCGCGAGGACGTCGTCGCGCGCTCGGGCAACACCCACACCGGCTACGACGGCTTCTGCCGCGAGCGCGCGCTCGGCCCCGGCGAGGGCCGGGCCCTGCGATTCCGTACGCCGGACGAGGGCGCCACCGTCGTCACCGACCTGGTCCGCGGCGAGCCGACGTTCGAGAACAAGCTGCTCGAGGACTTCGTCATCGCCCGCAGCGACGGCTCCGCGGTGTTCCTGCTGGCCAACGTCGTCGACGACATGACCATGGGCATCACCCACGTCATCCGCGCCGAGGAGCACCTGCCCAACACGCCCAAGCAGCAGCTGCTCTGGGAGGCCCTGGGCGTCAAGCCCCCGGTCTGGGCGCACGTGCCCGTCATCGTCAACGAGAAGCGCCAGAAGCTTTCCAAGCGCCGCGACAAGGTCGCCCTGGAGTCCTACCGCGACGAGGGCTATCTTGCCGCCGCGATGCGCAACTACCTGATGCTGCTCGGCTGGGCGCCCACCGGCGACCGCGAGATCGTGCCGTGGCAGGTCGTCGAGGACGAGTTCAAGCTCGCCGACGTCAACCCCTCCCCCGCGTTCTTCGACGAGAAGAAGCTGCGCGCGTTCAACGGTGAGTACATCCGGGCGCTCTCCACCGAGGAGTTCATCCAGTGCTGCTCGCCGTGGCTGGCGGGCACCGACACGATCCCGGCGCCGCCGTGGGACGCCGCCGCGTTCGACGCGGACGTCTTCACCGACGTCGCGCCGCTGGCGCAGACCCGGATCGCCGTGCTCAGCGAGATCGTCGAGTACGTCGACTTCTTCTTCCTCGCCGAGCCGGTCACCGACGAGCAGTCCTGGAACAAGGCGATGAAGGAGGGCGCGGCCGACATCCTCGACGCCGCCGCGGCCGCGTTCGGCGCGCTCGAGGAGTGGGCCGCCGATCCGCTGAAGGCCGCGCTCGAGCGGGTCGGCGAGGAGCGGGGGCTCAAGCTGGGCAAGACCCAGGCACCCGTACGCGTCGCCGTGACCGGCCGCACCGTGGGCCTGCCCCTGTTCGAGTCGCTCGAGGTGCTCGGACGTGACCGGACCATGGCGCGGATCACAGCCGCCCGGGCGAAGCTCGGCTGACCCGCGAAAGCGGCGGAAAACTGCTGCCCACAGCGTTCGGCCACGTCCGGCTGAACATTTCGTGACCATTTCGGTATGCGCGCGCACGGATTTTCCCGTGCGTGCGCACCGCACGTGACAACAGCAGGCCAGACGGCTCCCTGCCGGGGTCGCAGGGCCGCCGGCCGGGGTGACCTGTGCCTCCGCGCCTTGCGACCGCCGGTTACTATTCGCCCGCTGATCAGCGTCGTCTGCACGTTCCCCCACCCTTTCCCGGATAGTTCCAAAAGGGCCCTGCCCGAGATGCGAACGCGCCGGGATCCAGGGAAGCTGGGGGAAGGCTGTGAGGACGCGCACAGCGAACGATGACCAGCACCTAGGCGGGGGAGGCCGGACGGTGGCTCGAGGTATGACCAGGCGAATCGCGGCGACAGCCGCGGCACTGGCCGCCGGGCTGGTTACGGCTGCCGCCGGGCCGGTCGCGGCGCAGGCTGCTCCGGCAGCGGCACCGGTCGCAGCGAAGACGCAGGCGGTGGTCGTGACGGGGCTGCGGGCGGCGGTCGTGCGGGAGGCGCCGAAGCAGGCCGCCACGCCGACCGCGGTGCAGGTCGCGGGCAAGGACATCGACGGCGGCAAGCTGACCGTCCAGGAGGCCGAGAAGTCCGACCTGTTCCGGCGGCTGCTCGGCGAGGTCTCGTGGCTCGCGTCGGCGACGCCGACGACCACCGCGCCCAAGGCCGACAAGCTCGGCCCGAAGTACACCGTGACGGTGCTGATCAAGGACAAGGCCAGCCAGGTCTACGACCTGTACCCGCAGGCCGTCGGCGGCCCGCGCGCCTACCGGCCGGCCAAGCAGCCGACCGCCAAGAAGACCGCGGGCTGGTTCTACGGCCGGCTCACCATGTCGGAGTCGCTGCGGATCAGCGGCGTCCCGCTGGAGGAGAAGCCCGACGTCGTCAGCGGCGGCATCGGCGGCGGGGTCGGCGAGGACGTCGACAACAAGGACGTCGACGCGGTCGCGGTGGGCCGCGACGTCATGGGCCAGGTGCAGCAGTTGTTCCTGCTCAACGGTGCCGTGCTGCTGGTCGTGCTGGCCGGCCTGGCCGGGGTGGCGTTCCTGATCCGGCGCCGGGTCTGACTTCTTTCTCGTACGGGGACACGAACGGGCCGGGGTTCTCCCCGGCCCGTTTCACGTCACACAGCGCTCACCCGCCCGACGGGCGCACCGGTACCTTGAGGATCGGGCAGTCCAGGGCCGGGGCGTTGCAGCGCTCCCCCAGCCCGAACGCGTCCAGCAGCCGCGGATCGGTCGCGACACCCGCGGCCTCCCGGCCGGTCAGCGGTGGCTCGCCAGCCTCCCGGTCGCCCGTGCCGCGCTCCCCCGTGGCCTGCACGACCACGGTCCGGCCGTCGACCACCCGGCGCGCGATGACCTCGCGGACCTGCCAGTCCACGTCGTCCGTCTCGGCATACCGGCCGTACTCGTAGCCCGAGTCGGTCGTGTCCGGCCTGGCGCACGACGTCGGCTCGGCCTCCACCGGCAGGCACAGCCCGGCCGGGGCGTCGTACACGGCCACCTCGACGAGCCCGCGCGGCCGGTCCTCGGCGCCGAGGACCGAGTACTGCCGCCAGCCCGGGCCGCTGAACGGCTCGCGTGGCACGATCCGCAGGTCCTTGGCGTCCACCGGCTTGCTGAGCACGGCCAGCACCGGGTCGAGCACCGCCGACGGGCGCGGCTGGGCGACGGCCACCGCCGCGGTCGAGGGCGGCTTGCGGCCGGGCAGCAGCACCGTGGTCAGCGCGTATCCGAGCAGCACCACGAGCACGACCACGGTGGCCCCGGCCAGCAGCACCGCCCCGGCCCGCCGCCGGCGCATCCGGTCGGCGTGCCGGAGGATGTCGCCGACCGCGTCGCCGATCGGCGGCTCCCCCGCGCAGGCGCGCTCCAGGACCGCCGTCATCGCCGCGCTCACCGGCCACCCGCCGGCTGGGCGCCGACCCGGAGCAGCTCGCCGAACGCGGCCAGCCCCTCCGCCTCGTACTCGGTGACCTTGTTGGCGTCCAGGCCCAGCACGTCCGCGGTCTCGCCGACCGCCAGGTGACAGAAGTGGTGCAGCACGAGGACGGCACGGCACTTCGGCGGCAGCCGGCGCAGGGCGTCGAGCACCAGCACCGTGTACGTGTCGCGGAGCGCGGCGTCGGCATCGGCGTGCCCGGCGTCTCCTGGCTCGCCCGGCGCGGGCGCGACGAAGACGTGCTCCCGGCGGCCGTGCTCCGGCTTGAAGCCCGCCATCAGGTCGGCGTAGGCCCACAGGTCCAGGTCACCGACGTCCGGGTCGGTCAGGGCGCGCGCGAGCGTCGTCCGGGCCTGCTCCCCGGCCCGCGCCCAATCGCCGCACATGAGGAAGGCGGTGCGGCGCAGGTGGGCGTACCGCTGGGCCACGTCGTCGTCCGTCATCCCGCCTCCGCTGTGCCTTTTGCCCTTTATAGGGCACGCGGCGGCGGGCCGGACGCGGAACGGGTTCACGTGACCCGGACGGTGACCTCCACGAGCCGGATCAGGTCGTCGAGGTCGGCGTCGAACTCCGCGGCGGCGTCGACGTCGTCCCCGGGCGCCGGCTCCTCGCCGGTCGCCTCGAAGCGGTCGGAGCCTTCCTTAAGCTGCCGCCAGAACGGGATGTTCGGGTCCGACCGGTGCCGGGCCATGTTCTCGGCCGTCATCCGGAACGGGAAGGCCTGGAACTGGAAGGCCTTCTGGCCGCCGCGGAAGGCCTCGCGGGCGAGCGCGT
>CAKUMG010000235.1 GCA_934667465.1 uncultured Actinoplanes sp.
GGCGCCCACGACCACCTCGTCGCGCTCGCGATCGGCGAGGCCGCCGAAACCGGGCAGACGGTGACAACGGCACCCGACGTGCCCTGGGCCTGACTCAGGAAACAGTCAAGATTGGGCGGCCGGTGCCGAACGGGAGGGCATGACGACAGGGCCCGGCCGCGCGTGCTACCTGGCGTGGATGGCGGCGGTGAGCGTCGTCTACTTCGCGTGGCCCGAGTCGCACACCGTGCCGTGGCTCGTGATCGGCCTCAGCGGTGCCGCCGCGATCGTGATCGGCGTGCGCACCCACCGGCCCGCCCAGCGCCTGCCCTGGTACCTGCTCGCGGCCGGGCTCGTCACCCTGATCAGCGGCGACACCATCTACAACGCCGTGGTGATGCGCGGCGGGCAGCCGAGCTTCCCGAGCATCTCCGACGTGCTCTACCTGGCGATGTACCCGCTGGTGGCGACCGGGTTGCTGCTGATGGTCCGGGCCCGCTCCGGCGCGCGCAACCGGGCGGCGTTGCTCGACGCGCTGGTGCCGACGGTCAGCCTGGGCCTGCTCACCTGGGTCTACATGATCGCCCCGTACGCGCGGGACACCGGCCTCAGCCCGCTGGAGAAGGTCGTCTCCGTCGCCTACCCGCTCGGGGACGTGCTCGCGCTGGCGATCCTGCTGCAGCTGCTCACCACGCCGGGCCGCAAGCCGGTGCCGGTGCGGCTGCTGACCGCCGGGATCATCGGGCTGCTGCTCTCCGACGTCGTCTACAGCCTCGGCATCCTCAACAGCGACTGGATCAACGGCGGGGCGCCCGACGTCGGCTGGATCGCGTTCTACACGCTGACCGGGCTCGCCGGCCTGCACCCGGCGATGGCGCACGCCGAAACCGGCGACGACATGCTGGCCGCAGCGGACACCGGCACCGCCGCCCGCCGGCTGATCCTGCTCACCACCGCCTCGCTGATCGCGCCCGCGGTGCTGCTCGCCCAGCACCTGGGCGGTGACGTGGTCGACGCCCCGGTCATCGCGGCCGCCGCCGCCCTGATGTTCGCGCTGGTCATGGCACGGGTCTACGGGCTGATCACGGAGCAGCGCCGGGCTCAGGACCGGGAACGGGTGCTGCGCGAGGTCACCACCGCGTTCGCCGCGGCCGCCACCGTCGACGAGGTGCGCGCCGCCGGGCGTACGGCCATCGACGCCCTGCTTCCCGCCGACGGCGACCACCGCGTGGTGCAGGACCCGGAACAGCCCGGGCCCTGGGAGCCCGGAGTCCGCCTGGTGCCGTCCGGCGGCGCGTTCCCGCACACGCTGGTCACCACCGCGCTCGTGCCCGGGCTGCCGCTGCGGGCGGTCAGCATGCGCATCCAGGCGCCGCTGCAGACCCTGCACACGGTGCGGCCCGCGGTCCAGGTCCTCTACGAGCAGTTCACCATGGTCGTGCAGCGGATCGCGCTCGCCTCCGAGGTCAGCCGCCGCGACGGCGAGGCCTACTTCCGGACCCTGATCCAGAGCGCCTCCGACGTGATCCTCATCGTGGGGGAGGACGACCTCATCCGGTACGCGAGCCCGAGCGCGACGACGCTGCTCGGCCACGCCGACCTGGTGGGCACACCGCTGGCCGGGATCATCGCCGACACCCACCACGAGGCGCTGCGCGACGAGCTGCTCCTGGCCCGCGCCGGCCGCACCGCCACCGAGGGCGTGGACCTGACCGCCGTCCGGGCCGACCGGCGGCTGCTCCAGATCGAGTGCACGAGCCGGGACCTGCGGGCCGATTCGACCGTACGGGGACTGGTCCTCACCCTCCGCGACGTGACCGAGCGCCGGCGCCTCGAGAACGACCTCGCGCACCAGGCGTTCCACGACGGGCTCACCGGCCTCGCCAACCGGGTGCTGTTCCGGGACCGGCTCGAACACTCGTACGCCCGGGCGGAGCTCGCGGGCGACGGCGTCGGCGTGCTCTTCGTCGACCTCGACGACTTCAAGGAGGTCAACGACACGCTCGGGCACGCCGTCGGCGACCAGCTGCTCGTGGTCGTCGCCGAGCGCATCTCCCGGGCGGTCGGGCGGCACAACACGGCCGCGCGGATGGGCGGCGACGAGTTCGCGATCCTGGTCGAGAACTCCGGCGACCCGGCCGTCACCGAGGACGTCGCCGCCCGCGTGGTGGCCGCCCTCAGCGCCCCGGTCGAGGTCAGCGACGGCCTCGGCGGCACCAACATCGTCAGCGGCGCCGCCAGCGTGGGCGTCGCCACCAGCGCCGACGCGAAGAGCCCCACCGAGCTGCTGCGCCACGCCGACCTCGCGCTCTATCTGGCGAAGGGCGCGGGCAAGGGAACCTGGCGGCGCTACCGGCACGACCTGCACGCCGCGATGGTCGAGCGGCTCGCGCTGCGCACGTCGCTGCTCGAGGCGGTGGAGAACGAGCAGTTCGTGCTCCAGTACCAGCCGATCGTGGACGTCCGCACCCAGATCGTGCACGGCCTGGAGGCCCTGATCCGCTGGCAGCACCCCGAACGTGGGCTGCTGGGGCCGTACCACTTCATCGAACTGGCCGAGGAGAGCGGCGTCATCGTCAGCATCGGCGACTGGGTGCTGCGCGAGTCGCTGCGCCAGTTCGCGGCGTGGCACCGCGACAACCCGGGCACGCCGCTGCGCTACGTCAGCGTCAACGTCTCCGCCCGCCAGTTCCGCCAGCCCGGCTTCGTCGACCGCGTCCGCGCGGCCCTCGCCGAGGCCGGCGCCCACCCCCGCTGGCTGCTCCTGGAGATCACCGAGAGCCTGGTCCTGCGCGACGCCGACCAGGTCTGGGCCGACCTCGAGGAACTACGCGACCTGGGCGTCCGGATCGCGATCGACGACTTCGGTACGGGATACTCGTCGCTCAGCTACCTGCGCCAGATGCCCGTCGACGTCCTCAAGATCGACAAGTCGTTCATCGACGACATCCTGGCCAGCAAGCAGCAGCGTGCCCTGGTCAACGCGATCGTCACGCTCGCCCGCAACCTCGACCTGACGGTGGTGGCCGAGGGCATCGAAAGCGCGGACCAGCGCGCGATGCTGGGGCGGATGGGATGCCCGTACGGTCAGGGGTATCTCTTCTCCCGGCCGGTCTGGCCCGCGGAGATCCCCGCCCTGACGAGCGCGGCGGTGCTCGCAGCGGAGGTTGCGCCCGCCGGATAGCGTTCCATCGTGGTCAGTCAGGGGCGGGCGCTGGCCTACGCGGCCGTGGGCATCGTCGTCCCGGCGACGGTTGCCGCCGTGCTGGTGCACCGATCCATCCCCTCGCCGAGGGATGCTTGGGAGGGCTTCCTCCCGACGATGGTGGTCGCCGCCATCGTCCTCACGATTCCCGTGGCGCTGCTGACAGCCGCGATCGTCATCGCCCGGCGCGGCGACGAGTCGTGGTCCGCGGCGAGGCTGGGAGCGCGGGCCGCCCTGACCGGGCTGTCCGTGGGCGCGGTCCTGGTGCCGGCCCTCCTCGCGGCTCACCTCCTGCTGTGAACGGTGTCCGCTGAGGCCCGGCGACACCACTGCGTGGATTAGCCTGTGACGATGAATCTTGCCGGCCACGCCCTCACCCCCGCGGTTCTGGAGGCTTTGACCTACCGGCCGAGAGGCGTGGAGGAGGAACCGGAGCCCGCCGACCTCTCGGTCCTGGTGTCCTTCTTCAACGACCTGCTGCGCGAGCTGCCGTGGTGGGACAGCGCGTGGCGGGTCACCCGGGTCGAACCGCCCTGGATGCGGGAATTCGCCAGCGACCGTGGGCGGGGGAGGAACAAGTTCACCGAGGTCTCCGTCCCGGGGACGCTCACTGCCGGCGACGGGCGGACGCTGCCCTTCTTCGGGCGTGTCCGGTTCGAGGGCGACCGGCTGATGCGCTTCCAGGCAAAGATCGCCGACACGGTTGTCGGTCCCGCACTCTCGGACGCGGGTTCCCACGAACCCCATCCGTGCGGTACAGAGCGGGGGGCACAACCCGCACCCGATTCTGGTCCGGGAGATCGCGCGCGCCCTGGACCTGCCGGAGGCGGACCTGGCCGCGATCGCCGGTGTCGACCACGAGGTGCCCGACGCGGCGAATCCGGCGGACGAACGGGAGCAGGGCCGCACAGCCGCCCCGGACAACGGATAGGCCGGCCGGGGTTCCGCCGGTGAGGCCGGGGACGGCAGGTCCGCCCGGATGGTCGCGGCAGAGCCGTGACGCGGCAGCACCTCGCGCCGGAGAGCCAGGTCGCGATCGGCGCGGGCACCTGCGGTGCGAGGGGCGCCGGCGAGCCCGTACGGAATCCGCTATTCGTTCTTGGTGAAGTAGGCCCAGCCCCGCCGATAGAACGCCCATCCCGCGGTGACCGCCATCGCCGCGCCGACGAACAGGGCGACGCCCAGGTGTCGGCCGAGGCGGCGGTTGTCGATGAAGTAGACGAACAGGGCGGCTACCACACCCACCAGCATCCCGACGGTCAGAGCCTTCGGGATGCTGCGGGCGCCACGTGTCTCCTTCATGGACGGACCGTTCCCGGCGCGTGGGGCGGATAATCAGGAAACGACGAACTCGGCCGTGCCGCTGAGCTGGAAGACGCGGTAGGTCATGAGGACGCCGGTCGGGCCCGGGGGCAGGGTGAAGGCGAGGGAGCGATCCGTCGTCTCGTAGGCGAGGGTGGTGAACTCGGCCTGTTCGCTGCGGGAGGTCAGCCGGACGGTCGGGACCACGAGGGTGAAGGTGCGCAGGAACGCGTCGACCGCGTTCAGGGTGACGAAGGCGACCAGTTCGCCGGCTTCGGTCGTGGTGCGGATGATTTCCTTGTCGCCGCGGAAGTTCAGGTCGACCTGGGCGTCCTTGTAGGAGACGAGCGGGTCGCCGCTGATGCTGCTCCGCGAGTAGCTGATCCGGATCGGGCCCTCGATGGTGAACTGGTTCGCGTCGACTGTCGACGGGGGCTGGGCCATGGTTTTTCCCTCCTCACAAGGGGCGGTTACCACCCACCGTCGTCGCCCGGCCGCGGGGCGTCAACGCAGCGTCTCTGATCCGACGGATCACGGACGCAGTGTTGCGGGCCGGCCGGCCCGCGCCGTCCCCTGGTCTGATGACGCAGCAGGAGAGGAACCCCATCGTCTACGTGCGCGGCTTCGCCGGGGACACCGGCGGGATCGACCGGGCCGTGGGCGACCCGTTCTACGGGTTCAACGACGGCTCGACGCAGGTGCGGGTGTCCGGCGGCGGTGACCCGGTCTTCCACCAGTTCGAGGGTCCGCTGTGGCGGCTGCACCTCGACGAGGGCTATGAGATCCTCGTCGACGGCGGGCAGATGGCGTACCTCGAGACGCACGACAAGGTGCCGGCCGCGAGCATCTGGATCCACCGGTTCTACGACGCGTCCGCGAGCGCGTGGGGCGAGAAGCCGCAGGAGTTCAGCATCGAGCGCGCGGCCGAGAACCTGCTCGCCCTGATCGAGAAGCTGCAGATCAAGACGGGCGCGCCGCGGGTCGTCCTGGTCGCGCACTCGATGGGCGGGCTGGTCTGCCGGTGCCTGATCCAGAAGATCATCCCCGACACCCGGCCGGGTCGCCCCGCCACCGACTACGTCGACAAGCTGTTCACCTATGCCACCCCGCACGGCGGCATCGAGTTCGACGTCGGCTTCGGGCTCCTCGAACGCCTGCGCGACAGGTTTGCCATCGCGGGCGCCGACATCTTCGGGCCGGACCGCATGCACCAGTACCTGACACCGAGCGGCCGCCGCGACCGGGACCGGGACTGGCGGCCGCAGCAGATGCCGGACGGCTTCCCCCTCGAGCGCGTGTTCTGCCTGATCGGCACGAACCCGGAGGAGTACGACGCGGCCAAGGGCATGTCGTCCCGCCTGGTCGGCGCGAAGACCGACGGCCTGGTGCAGATCGAGAACGCGTACGTGCCCGGCGCGCGGCACGCCTTCGTCCACCGCAGCCACAGCGGCCCGTACGGCGTCGTCAACTCCGAGGAGGGCTACCAGAACCTGCGCCGCTTCCTCTTCGGCGACCTGGAGATCCAGGCGGACCTCGTCAAGCACCGCCTGCCCGCCGGCGCGACCTGGCAGGCCGACGTCCGCCTCTCCATCCGCGGCCTCTCGGTCGTCATGCACGAACAGACCGCCGCCACCTGGTGCCCGATCCAGCTCACCATGCCCGGCGCCGAGTCGACAGCCGACCGCCCCGAACCGCTGGTCACGACGTTCCTCAACAGCCACCTCCCGAGACCCGGCGCCGGGCCGATGCGCTACGCCCTGCACCTGCGCATCTACCCGCTGCGCGAGCGCGACGGCATCTTCGACTTCCGCAACCACCTCGAACAGGTCGGCGACTTCGACGACATCCTCGTCGTCGACGTCGGCACCCGCCACGACCGCATGGTCGCCTGGGCCGTCTGGAACTCGACCCTCTCCGGCGCGATCGGCTCCTACCAGCCCACCGTCGACCCGCTCCTCGACGAGGACCAGGACGCCGGCACGTGGGAGGCGGAAGTGCCGCTGCCGAGCACCGCCGTCCCGATCCTGGGGCAGGAGGCGCGGGTCAGGCTCACCGTGCGGAGTCGCGCTTTCTAGAAGCATGCTGTACGGGCTCGGCGGCGCCCCTCGCGTCGCCGGTGCCCGCGCCGATCGGCGCCCCGGCTCTCGAGCGCGAGGCGCTGCCGCGTCACGGCTCTGCCGCGACCATCCGGGCGGGCCTGCCGTCCCCGGCCTCACCGTCCACGTGCCCCGCCCGGGACACGTGGGCGGGAGCATGTAGGCGAGGACGCCGTCGACGCCGGTGACGGTGTAGAACGGCTCCGGTGAGCCGTCGGGGGACAGCGGGATGACGAGGGTCGCGTCGTCGGTGAGCAGCTTGCGGACGCGGCCGGATGCTTGCCGTCGGGTGGCAGGATCGGGCCCCGTGATCGTTGACGTATCGATTGATGTCGCAGGGGGCCGCTCGTGAGGGCGGTCATCGTCGCGGCGGCCGTCGCGTTCCTCGTGTCGCTGTTCGGGACGCCGGTGGCTGTCCGGGTGTTCACCGCGCTCAAGGCCGGCCAGCCGATCCGTTCGCTCGGGCTCGCCTCGAATCGGGGTAAGACCGGCATGCCCACGATGGGCGGGGTCGTGTTCATCGTGGCGACCGTCCTCGCGTACGTGGCGGGGCATCTGGCGCTGACCACGCTGCCCGAGCGGCAGATCGCGCAGGAAAAGCCGACCATGACGGCGTTCGTCCTGCTCGGCCTGTTCGTGTTCTGCGGCGCGGTCGGGTTCGTCGACGACTTCCTCAAGGTGCGGCGGCGCAACTCCGACGGGCTGTCCGCCCGGGGCAAGCTGCTCGGGCAGGCGGTCGTCGGCACCGGGTTCGGCGTCGCCGCGCTCCATGTGGCGAGCACCAACGGGCAGACCGTGATCAGCGAGCACATCTCGTTCATCCGGGACATCAGCTTCCTCGACGTCGGCAAGGTCGGCTCGGTGCTGATGTTCGTCTTCGTGATCACGGCCATGTCGAACGGCGTGAACCTCACCGACGGCCTCGACGGGCTGGCCACCGGCGCGTCGACGCTGGTGCTCGCCGCGTATGCGCTGATCGGCTTCTGGCAGTACCGGCACTGGTGCGCCGACGAGACGTACGCGCTCGCGAACGACTACTGCTACCAGGTCCGCGACCCGCTCGAGATCGCCATGATCGCGGCCGCGGCGGCCGGTGCCTGCGTGGGCTTCCTGTGGTGGAACACGTCCCCGGCGCGGATCATCATGGGTGACGTGGGCGCGCTCGGGCTCGGCGCGTTGATCGGCGGGCTCGCGGTGGCGACGCGTACCACTCTGCTGTCGATCCTGATCGGTGGGCTCTTCTTCATCATCACGGTCACC
>CAKUMG010000236.1 GCA_934667465.1 uncultured Actinoplanes sp.
CGGGGGTGTAGGCGCCGGCGGCGCGGAGCTTGGACAGGGCCGCGTCCGGGTCGCCGAGGGCCAGGTACTGCCACAGGATGTCGCGCCAGGTGCCCGGTTCGCCGCCGTTGTTGCGGACCAGTTCGGCGTACGTGTTGCGCACTGCCGCCGGGTATTCACCGAGGTAGAGCTGGCCGCCGGTCATCGGGAGCATGTTGATGCCGACCACCATGGCGTGGTCGCCGGAGAACCAGGTCGCGTACGCGCCGCCGGAGCCCCACACGATCGCCGTGTAGTTGTGGCCCCAGTTCGCAGGGAAGTTCTCGTTGCGGACGTCGAACCAGTACTCGTTGATCGCGGCCGCCTGCGTGGTGTGCAGCCAGATGCCGGCGTCCCGGACGGCGGTGTTGCCCGTCGCCTGGCCCCACTGGATGAGGGCGTTCGCGAAGTTCTGGCCCTCGGACGAGGACTCCTGGTTGTTGCCCGCCCCGAACGCGCCGTGCCCGGACGCCCAGTCGTGGCCCGCGTAGATGTCGAAGTCGCGCAGGTACGGGAAGCGGGTGTCGGACCGGTCGTAGTTGTTCGCGTCGCGGATCAGCAGGTCGACCATGCCGCCGTAGCGGGACTGCGACGCCCACGACGGGTCGAACTTCGCCAGGGTCGCCGCCGCGGCCACGAAGTAGCCGTAGTGAAAATGGTGGTCGTTGAGGTCCTCGTCGGACGCGTACGAGGCGGGGTAGCCGATCAGCGTCCCCCAGTTGCGGTCGTAGTAGAAGACGCGCGAGGTCTTGCCGGGCGACGCCGTGAACCAGTCGGTGAGGCGCGTCCGGATGACGTTGAGGGCTGAGTCGCGTACGGAGATCAGGTTGAGTTGATCGGCGATCTCCGCGATGCGGGCCGCCCGGCCGAGGCCCTTGCCGGTCCAGTAGGTGTCGTCGCCGCGGAAGTCGGCCGGGTTGTTCAGCTCGTTGGTGAGCAACGTGCTGATCTGGGTGAGGTCGGCGCCACTGGAGTCGCCGACGGCGGGCAGTTCGGGCAGGACGCCGGAGTAGCGCATCGACGTCTGGAACTGCGTGCCCGTGACGATCTTCATCGCGCCGCGCGGGGAGACGTAGGTGCGCGACAGCGGCGTGGCACCGGTCAGGTAGCGCCACTGGTGCGGGTAGAGCGCGATGACCGTGCCCGCCGCGCCGCCGCCGAGGTTCTGCGTGGTCAGGCCGTAGGTCGTGGACACCGTGCCGTTGCCCACGTTGTAGGAGTAGCGCATCTGCGTGCCGGTGACGTGGTTGTGGGCGTACTGCCCGTACGTGTCGGCAAGTGCGATCTTGTCGGCGGTGCTCGCGCTCGACAGGGTCGGCAGGACGGCGACCGTGAAGTAGCCCTGGCCGTTGAGGGTCGAGCGGATCGTGCTGCCGGACAGCGTCCACGTCGAGCCGGCCGGCCCGTACGCGACGTAGTCGTGGCCGCCGATCGAGAACCCGATCCGGCCGCCGGTGTTTTGCCAGACGGTCGGCGGGCCGGTGATGCTGAGCTGGGCGTCGCCGCCGGTGATCCGGTAGTACGACATCGGCAGGCCGTGCCCGATGGTCGCCTTCATGGTGCGGGTGCCGTCGGTCCACGCGGGGGTGACGGTCCAGTCGCTCCAGCCGTCGACGAGGGCGCGGGGCGCGTTGAGGCCGGCGACGCCCGCGACGATGTGCTGCGCGTACGGGTAGTGGTATTCGCCGAGGCCGGTCGGGCTGCCGCTGATGGCGGCGTCGGTCTGGTAGGAGATGCCGAGGCCGCCGGCGACCGGGCGGTAGGAGGCGGGCCCGGCGAAGAGGGGCTGCGAGAAGTTGCACTCGTCGCCCTTCTTGAACAGCAGCGACGACCACCAGTCGTTGGTGGGGACGGCGCCGGCGGGTGCGTTCGCGGTCACGTACTGGCGCGGGTTGGTGGACATGGCGCCGCAGCCGGTGGGCAGCTTCGCCCCGGCCGGGAGGGTCTCGGTGTAGCTGCCGGCACCGACGGTGGCGGCCTGGGCGGTTCCGGCTGCGGCCACGGCGAGGGCGCCGGATCCGAGCGCGAGCGCGACAGTGGTGGCGAGGGAAATGAGACGGCGTCTGGGGTGCATGGATGGGGCCTCCGAGCGGGGAGCGGGGGCTGTGAGAGCGCTCTCACGATAACCATCGAAGTGACGATTGTGAATAGCGTGTAACCGCGGAAGATCAAGACCATGCATTTGTACGTGCCCCGTACCGCGCCGCCACCAGCCGCCGACCCCGACGGCAGCCGCCCGCGTCCCCGCGCGACCGGCTGCCGCGTCACGGCTCTGCCGCGACCATCCGGGCGGACCTGCCGTCCCCGGCCTGCACCCGCCCGCTTCCGGCCGAGCGCCTCGCCCGCCGTCCACTCAGGACGTGGGCTGCCAGGCCACTTCCGACGCTGCTCCGTCGCCGGACGGGACGCCCGGTCAGGGTCTCAGCGCGTCCAGCACCAGACCCATGATCCGTTTGGTCTGCGCGACGTCGGCCTGGGCCGGCAGCAGGGCGCCGGCGATCAGGAGGACGACGTCCTGGATCTGCGCGTCGGCGCGCAGGGTGCCGTCGCGGGCGCCGGCCCGCAGGATGGGATCGATCGCCGCGGTCAGCCGCTCCCGCACGCCGGAGCGTTCCGCCTCCTGGGCGCTGGCCAGGGCCTCGATCCGCAGGGCGTCGAGCATGCCGCGCTTGGTGGCCGCGAACTGGGTGAACTGGTCCAGCCAGGCCCGCAGTGCCTCGCGCGCGGGCAACTGTTCGAGGAGCGTCGCCGCGCTGCCGGCCAGCAGGTCCACGTCCGCGTCGTAGACGGCCTCGATGAGCCGCTCCCGGGTGGGGAAATGCCGGTAGAGCGTCCCGATGCCCACACCGGCGTCGCGCGCGACCGCCTCCAGGACGAAGCCGCCCTGCCCGCCGGACAGGGCGCGGCGGGCGGCCTCGAGCAGGCGGTCACGGTTGCGCCGGGCGTCCGACCGCTGCCCGCGTCCGCCGGCGGGCTCGGGCGCGGGGTCGTGCTGAGGGGACGGCATTAGCGGAGGGTCCTCCGTTATGGTAGCTTCGCTCAACCGGAGTAGCCTCCGTTTATCTCTCCCTTCCATGATAAGAGAGTGGGCCGGCAGATGTCCGATCCTGCGCACCCGTCCGCACCGCACCCGGGCGGGGTCTTCTCCCTGGCGGGCCACGAGGTCGCCCGCGTCGGCTACGGCACCATGCAACTGCCCCGCCTCCGGGATGCCGGCGCCGCGCGCAGGGTCCTCCGCCGCGCGTACGAGCTGGGGGTCCGCCACTTCGACACGGCGCACTTCTACGGGAACGGCGCCGCCAACGACTGCCTCACCGCGGAACTGGCCCGGGAGTGGGACGTGGTAGTCGTGACCAAGGTCGGCGCGCGCCCGCCGGAACGGGGTCCGATGCCGATGGTTCCGGCGCAGCGGCCCGAGCAACTGCGCCAGGGCGTCCTGGACAACCTGCGAAGCCTGCGGACCGACCGCCTCGCCGTGGTCAACCTGCGCCGGATTCCTCTTCCCGGCGGGCAGCGAGTCAACCTCGACGACCAGCTGGCCGCCATGGTCGCGATGCGGGACGAGGGACTGATCGGCGCCATCGGCCTGAGCGCCGTGAGCCTCGGAGAACTGCGGCGGGCACTTCCGGCCGGGATCGCTTGCGTGCAGAACCCGTACAGTCTCGTCGCCCGCAAGGACGAGCCCATGCTGGAGGCCTGCCTGACCGAAGGCATCGCCTGGGTGCCGTACTTCCCCCTCGGCGGCGCCTTCCCCGGCCTCGCGAAGGTGACCCACGAGCCCGCCGTCCAGGAGGTCGCCCGGGCCCTGGACGTCACGCCCGCCCAGGTGGGCCTCGCGTGGCTGCTGCACCACGCACCTCACACGCTACTCATCCCGGGCACGGCCTCGACCGGCCACCTCGAGCAGAACGTCGCCGCGGGAACGATCCGGCTGGACGGGCAGGCGCTCGCGAGCCTCGACCGGGTGAAGCCGGCCTTCGGCCCCCGCAGGCTGCTCGACCGGCTGCGACGCCCCTGAGCCGGGCAGCCGGATCTCGACGACGCCGCCGCTCGCCCGCCCCGGGATTGACGTCACGGCGTGACATCATTAGCGTGATGTCACGTCGGGACATCACGGCGTTCCGGCGGCATCCATCGGCGAAAGGACGAGCCATGCCCACCTCCACCTTCATGGTGGTCGCGACGCTTCGCGACGACACGGATCCCGCGGAGTTCGCGGCGCTGCGGGACGACGAGCACAAGCAGCTGGAGTTGCTGCGTTCCGAGGGCCGGGTCGGTGCCCACTACGTCTCGCCGGCCCGGGGAGCGACGTTCCTCGAGGTCGTCGCCGCGGACGAGGGCGCGGTCGCGGCGACGCTGGAGACCCTGCCGTTCCGCCGGTTCTTCGACGCCGAGGTCTATCCGACCGCGCCCCCGGACGCCGCGGAGCTCGCCCACCGGGCACGCTCATGACCCGCCGGCGCGGGTTCCCGCTCGGCAAGGTGCTCATCTCGATGGCCGCCGCCGGGACCACGGCCGGCCCGTACCTCGCCGACTGGAACGAGACCCACATCAAGAACCCGGCGTGGCCACCGCACGCGAAGTTCCACAATGCACAGACCATGAGCATGGGCGTCGCGCTGTCCCTGGCGGCCCTCTGTCAGCTGTGGAAGCCCGGATCCGGGCGCGCGGCGCTGGACAGCGCGGCGATCAGCGCGAGCACCTACCACCTCACCCAGCTCTCCGCCGGGCTCTATCCGGGGACGGCGACCGTCGACCCGCCCGGCGAGGACAACTGGCCGCAGCTCAAGTACACCCTGCCCACGCTCGGGCTGGTCGCGCTCGGCTACCTGCTCGAGCGCCGCCGCCTCACCCGGGACTGACGCCCCCGGCGGGCGCGGGCACGAGCGTGCCGAGCAGCGACAGCGCGGCACCGGTCAGCGTCGTCAGGTCGGTGTCGCCGTCGCCTTCCAGCCACTGCCGATAGGCCGTACGGAACACCTGACTGCCCGCGTTCGCCGCGAGCTCCGCGACGCCCGGGTCCGTGCCGCGCCGGTCCAGGGCGTCGCGGAGACCGTCGGACAGCTGCTGCTGCTTGGCGAGCTCACGCTCCAGCAGCTGCGGGTTCGCGGCGATCATCACGGCCCGCCGCCGCTGGACGTCGCGGGAACCGATGCTCTCCCAGTCGAACCCGGCCAGGGTCCGGGCCACGGCGACCAGCGGCTGCGTCACGTCGGCGGCCCCGAGCAGCGCCTGCACGAGCCCCTCGTGGAGCGCGTCCGCGTCGGCGAAGAGGACCTCCTCCTTGTCCGGGAAGTACCGGAAGAAGGTCCGGGTGGTGACCCGGGCGCGCGCCGCGATCTGCACGGCGCTGGTGTCCTCGAAGCCCTGCTCCTGGAACAGCTCCATGGCGGCCTGCTTCAGCCGCTCCGCACTGCCGTGTTCCCACCGGGGCATGGCGCCACGATACCGGCCGTGATGACCCGCCGTGACACCGCGACGGTCCTCGCGATGCAGACCGCAACGTCCCGGCCCCCCTCGACCCGATCGACGACCGCCCCGGCAGCAAACTCGTCGGTGACGGCCGGAGGGTGACCGCGGGCCGAACCGTCATGGCCGGCGTTGCGCCCCGCCGCTTCCTCCCGTGCCGATGCCGCGGTCGCTCGCTTCCCGCATCGCGGCCCAGAAGGACGCGTTGTCCGGCCACCGCCGGCGTCCGAGGCGCTCCAAGCACAGGAACGCCTCGGCGTGACGCCCCGTCCGCAACTGGGTGGACAAGGACACCGCCAGGCCGCTCGGAAGCGCGGGAACAGCCCGCACAGCGGCTTGCAGACTCGCTCTCGCCGCCTGCTGCCGCTCGTCACCGGTCACGTCGGGCTCGAAGTAGCCGCGCTCGATGAGAAGGTCGACGCCCTCGGCCTCCTCGCCGGGCCCGAGCGCGTCCCACAGACCCGCGAAAGTTCGCAGCCGCGCCACCGCTTCGTCAGCCGGGGAACCGAAGGCGACGCACACGGCCGCGGCGGCGCCGTCCGGTGTCGTGCCGTCGGCCAGTAGCGCGAGAAAGGCGGTGCGGATGTCCTGTCCCGCAACGATTCGCTGGGCCGCTGCCTCGACGCGGCGCGGATCTACGGGCTCAGCCGACATGCGCCCGATGATAAACATGTCAGCCGGTCCGGCCCAGGGTCACGGTGCGGGATCCGGGTGTGAAGTCGGCGAAGGACTGCTGCCAGGACTCACCGGGCCAGTGGTATGTCACCCGGCCCTCGACGGGCCGGTAGTGGGCTGTGTAGAGCGTTCTCGACCCCTGCTCGGCGACGGATCGGTACAGCGGCGGCCTCAGCATCGCCGCCACGTCCACGCCGGCGGCGCGGATGGTGCGCAGCCGCTCCTGCGTCCGCAGGGCGCGTTCCTGCTCGTCGGTCACCGGCAGGTGCTGGTGGTTGGCGGCGCAGGCGTCCGGCGCCACCGTCGGTGACATGTCCGGTCCCACGAACACCGTCACCGCCGTGGTGGGATCGACAAGGGTGAGGTTCTGGGGGACGGCGACCGGCAGGAACCGCAGCCTGCCGACCGCCTCGTCGACGGTGTCGCACGTCTCCAGCAAATAGCGCACCACGATGAAGATGCCGAAGCCGCGTCCGTAGGCGGAACGTCCGCCCCAGGTGAGCGAGATCGCCAGACCGGCGTCGTTCATCCCGTCCAGCAGACCCCACAGCATGTCCTGCATCCCGAGCACGGGGCGCAGGAAGCAACTGGAGACGATGGTCCCCTCGCACTGGTCGGGCCGCAGGTCATAGTTGCGCAGGAGAGAGGCGTTCGCGCCGATCTGGGTGCACGCCTGGGAGAATGGCCGCAGCGCCGCGTGAGTGAGGAAGGCTTCCGCCCCGGGCCGGTCGAGCTCGCCGGTCAGGCGGCCCAGGACCGGGACCAACTCCGGCATGTACGCACGGAACAGCGCCCGAACCCGATCCGCGCCCTCCGGAGTACGGCCCTCCTCGGTCAGCAGGCCTTCCATCTCCTGCCACAGACCCCGGGCGTGGGCGGCCCACCGCCCGTCACCGCCGCCGCCGACCTCGATCGCCCGGAAGGTCTTGTGCTCGTCCCGCAAGGCTGCCCCCTGTGAGAATCGGCCGGGGTAAGGGCAACCTAGCTAGTTTCGGGGTGAATGACCAGGTGGTTGTGCACGCACGGCCACCTCGTGCCGACGGTCAGCGCGGGTCGTAGAACGTGGCCGGGTCCAGGTCGGACAGCCGGACCCGGTCGGGGTCGTGGGCCGTCGTCAGGTCCGCCGCTTCCTCGGTCACGCCCACGCCGCGGAGTTCCACGGCCAGGCGGGGGCGCTCGTCGACCAGTTGGACGAGGCGGTGCACCGCGGTCAGGACGTGCACGCACGGGCGGCGCTTGCTCGTGCAGTCGCACTCCGCGTCGAGCTCGGCCAGGGGGACGTTGACGTTGATCTTCCGGTGCCAGAGCTCGAGTTCCAGGGCGTCGGGGAGGTCACCCGCCGCGGGGGCAGGGTTCTCGGCGAGCAGCTTGACCACCTCGGACCGTTGCGACGCGGTCCAGGGCGGGATCGTGATCCGGACCTGCGAGGTCACGCCCGCGACCACGACCCGGGCCTCGATCAGGCCGGACCGGACCGTCAGCGTGGCGGCGTCGTTGCGGGCTAGGCTGCGCGCCTTCGGCAGGAGCGCGTTCGGGCCGGCGGCGGCGGTCGGAGCCACCGTACGCAGCCAGGCCTTGCCCCACACCGTCGCCCCGAACTCGGCGGCCGTCACGAAACCCGCCCGGAGACGTGCGAAGCGGCCGTCACGAAGCACCGC
>CAKUMG010000237.1 GCA_934667465.1 uncultured Actinoplanes sp.
GCACCACCAAGCGGATGATCTACTACTACTTCGGTGGCAAGGAGCAGCTCTACGTGGCGGCGCTCGAGGCCGCCTACGCCCGGATCCGCGCCGCCGAGCAGCGCATCGACGTCGCCCACCTGGACCCGGTCGCGGCCATCCGCCGCGTCGCCGAGGTGACCTTCGACCACCACGAGGCCGACCCCGACTTCATCCGGCTGGTCAGCATCGAGAACATCCACCGCGGCGAGCACGTGCGGCGGCTGCCCGGCCTGGTCGACCTGAACACCCCCGCGGTCAGCCTGCTCGCCGGCATCCTCGAGCGCGGCCGGGAGCAGGGGCTGTTCCGGGCGGGCGTCGACGAGCTCGACGTGCACCTGGCGATCAGCTCGTTCTGCTTCTTCCGGGTCGCCAACCAGCACACGTTCGGCGCGATCTTCGGCCGCGACCTGGTCGACCCGGCGCGCCGCGGGCACTACCGGGACATGCTGGCCGACATGGTCGTCGCCTTCCTGACCGACATCCGATGATCTCCGTCCACCCGGGCGTTGCACAGTTCGAAACATGACTGGCGTATGGTTCCACCGACGGAAGGTGACGTTCCTGCCTCGGTGGGTTACTTCGCCCTTTTCCGGCATACTCCGCGAGCCTGTGGGGTAGAACCGGCGTCGTCCCTGACCTCCGACCGACAGGAGCCGGCCAGCATGATCGCCGACACCGTCCCCGCACCGCAGTTCGTCGCCGACACGACCGCCGCCGACGACGAGCCGGGCCCCCGCACGGCCGACCACAGCGACGAGGCGATGCAGCGCCTGCGTCACCCGTTCGACCCGCAGCCCGCCGCCACCGGCGTGCCCGGCGGTGCGGGGGAGCGCGTCACGGCCTGACCCCTTTTCCCCGTACGCCGCACCGGGCGCACCGGCCGCGGTTAGCCTGAGCCGTGATGGCCGGAAATCGGGCGCCCACGATCTACGACGTCGCCCGCCGTGCCGGCGTGGCCACGTCGACCGTGTCACGCGCCCTCACCCGGCCCGGCCGGGTGGCCGCCGGGACCGTCGAGCGGATCACCGCCGCGGCCGCCGAGCTCGGCTATCGCACCAACCCCCTGGCCCGCGCCCTGCCGACCGGGCGCACCTCCATGCTCGCGCTGGTGGTGGGTGACATCGCCTGCCCCTACACCGCGGCCATGCTGCACGGCGCCCAGACGGCGGCGGGGGAGTGCGGCTTCACCACGGTCCTCGCCTCCGGTTCTTCCGGGTCCTGCGAGGGTGGCCCCTTCTCCGAGGGGGACTCCGGTGCGTTTTCCGAGGGGGACTCCGGTGCGTGGGAACGGGCCCTGGACACCGTGGACGGCGCGGTGGTCGCGGCGCCCGGCATCCCGGACGCCGCCCTGCTGCGCGCCGCCGCGGACCGCCCCGTCGTCCTGGCCGGCCGGGCGCTGCCCGGGTTGCCCGGCGTCGTGCCCGACATCCCGGACGGCCTGCGCCGCCTGGTCGCCCACCTGGCCGTACTGGGCCACGAGACGGTCACCTACGTGGCCGGGCCCGCCGGCACCTGGGCGGACGGGATGCGCCGCCGCGCGCTGCGCCAGGCCGGCGCCGAGTGCGGCGTGCAGTCCCGCGCGATCGGGCCGTTCCCTGCCACGCTCGCCGGCGGGATCGCCGCCGCCGGGGAACTGCTGCGGCGCCCGTCGACGGCCGTGATCGCGTACGACGACCTGATCGCGGCTGGCCTGATCCGGGCGCTGACCGCCCGCGGCATCCTCGTCCCCCGCGAGATCAGCGTGGCCGGCTTCGGCGACATCGCCGCGGGCGCGCTGATCACCCCGGGCCTCACGACGATCGCGGCGCCGCTGCGGCTGCTGGGCGACACGGCCGTCCGCCAGCTCGTGGCGGTCCTCGAGGGCCGGGCCGTGGAGCCGCTGACCCTGCCGGTGCGGTTGGTGACCCGCGGGTCGACGGCGGTGCCGCGCCGCATGTTCGCCACCGCCCGCCCGGACGCCATGGCTGCGGCCGGGCCGTTCCGGTAACGCGCCCGATCCCGGCCGGCCTTGTTCGCCCCGGCTTGTTTGCGTCCGAGCCCGTTCGCGGCCGGGCTTGTTCGCGCCCGAGTTCGTTGTGGCCGGGCTTGTCCGCGGCCGGGCGCCGGTTCGCGCCTGTGGACAACCTGGCGTCCGGCGCGGCACACCGTTCTACGATCCCGGGTGGGGGCGGCCGGAGGCCGGGACGGTGCGCGCGGCGCCGGTGCCTGTGGACAACGGGGCGTGGGCGGCGGTGGCCCGTTCTACGATCCCGGGTGGGGGCGGCCGGAGGCCGGAGGCGAGCCCGATCAGGGGTGGGACAGGAAGGCCGTGAGCCGCTCGGCCTCGTCGGCGACCGCGGTGGTCTCCGTGCGGGTGAGGGGCCGCAGCGGCGTGACCGTGACGGGCCCGGTCGCCGTGCTGGTCCAGGTGGCGGCGACGCGGCCGTCGACGAGGACGAAGCGGGCGCCGGTGACCGAGAGGCCGCGGTGCTCGTCGGCGATGATCCGGGTGCGGTCGTGGTAGCCGAGGACCGCGTTGTCGAAGGCCGGCAGGAACCGGACCGGGGCGGGTGTGCCCGGGTCGGGGCGCGGGGCGTCGGCGAGGTCCAGCAGGCGGCGGCCGCGGTCGTCGCGGAACTCCACGAGTTCGCCGCGCAGGGTGGCCACCGCCGAGGGGAGCCCGGACAGGCCGCACCATGCCCGCAGGTCGGCCGTGGCCGCGGGGCCGTACGCGCGCAGGTAGCGCCGGATCAGGTCCGCGTCCGGGCTGCCGGGCGGCGCCTCGCCGGGGATCCAGGTGGTCAGGGGCAGATAGCGGGCCCCGGCAGTGCTGCGCCACACGCCGCGCGGCGGGAGCTGCACCGCCGGCACCACGCCGGCGACCACGATCTCGCCGAGCACCCGCGGCGGGACCCCCGGCCAGTGGGCGGACAGCGCGCGCCCCACCTCGCCCAGGGTGCGGGGCACGCCGTCGGCCATCAGGTCCGACGCCTGCGCGGTGACCGTGTCCAGGTCGACGCCGGCCAGCTCCTTGCGGTACACCGCGATGCTGCGCTGGCACAGCAGGGCGTGGTGCCGCGGCCGCCAGCTCCGGGCGTCGTCGGCGGTCATCAGGTGCACCGTGCGGCGCATCAGGTGCAGGCGGACCAGGGATCGCTGCGTGAGGGGCTCGGACAGCTGCGCGGGCTCGAAGGCGCGCAGCCGGGACCAGAGGCCGGTGTACGGCTCCTGCGGTTCCTGGGCCTGCAGGCCGCCCAGGTGCGCCACGGTGTCCCGTACGGAGGAATCGACCCGGTCGAGCAGGAACTGGCGGGCGAGGGTGGCCCGGTTGAGGGCCCGGGTGTCGAGTCGCGTCGTCACGGGTCCCAGGATCGCAGGCGAAAGTGCCAGGATCTGTCCTCTTCACCCGGCAGACTCGCGGGTATGCCGAAGACTTCCGCGCGCCTGCTGGCCCTGCTGTCGCTGCTGCAGAGCCGCCGCGACTGGCCCGGGACGCTGCTCGCCGACCGGCTCGACATCAGCCTGCGCACCGTGCGGCGCGACGTCGACCGGCTGCGCGAGCTCGGCTATCCGATCGCGGCGGCCAAGGGGCCCGACGGCGGCTACCGGCTCGGTGCGGGCGCCGATCTGCCGCCGCTGCTGTTCGACGACGAGCAGGCCGTGGCGCTGACGGTCGCGCTGCAGGTCGCGGCGACCACCGGCGGCAGCGGGCTCGCCGAGTCCTCCGCCCGGGCGCTGGGCACGATCCGCCAGGTGATGCCGGCCCGGCTGCGGAACCGCGTGGCCGCGCTCGAGGTCACCGCCGTCGCGCCGTCGGCTTCGCAGCCGCCCGCGGCCGTGGACGGCGGGGTGCTGCTCGCGCTCGGAGCAGCCGTACGGGCGCGGGAGATCCTGACCTTCGACTACGGCACCGAGGATCTCGGCCGGCCCCCGCGGCGCGCCGAACCCCACCACGTCGTCACCTGGGGCGGGCGCTGGTATCTCGTGGCCTGGGACCTGGACCGCCGGGACTGGCGGACGTTCCGCGCCGACCGGATGCTGCTGCGCACCCCGAACGGGCCCCGGTTCGCCCCGCGCGAGGTGCCCGGCGGCGACGTGGCCGCGTTCGTGACCGGCCGCTTCCGGGGCGGCGACGGCGCGACCGGCGGGTGGCCGTGCACCGGCACCGTCCTGCTCGCGGTGGACGCCGCCGAACTGGCCCCCTACGTGGGCGACGGGGTGCTCGAACCGGTCGGCCCGGGACGGTGCCGGCTGACCCTGGGATCGTGGTCCTGGGTGGGCCTGGCCGCCGCGTTCGCCCGCTTCGACGCCGACCTCACCGAGGCCGGGCCGCCCGAGCTGGCCGAGGCCTTTGCGCTCCTGTCCCGCCGCCTCGGTGCCGCGAGCTGAAGTCCCGGCCGCGCCGGGGGTCAGCGGCGGCTGCGGTCGCGTGCCGCCATCCGGGCCGCGCCGCCGCCGAGGACCAGCAGCACCGCGAGCAGCAGCAGCCCGGTCAGATCCTGGCCCGTCTTGGGAAGGTTGCCGCCGGATGCGTTGTTCCGGTCCGGCGTCGAGACGGGGTCGGTCCCGCCGTCGCCGGTGTCCGGGCCCGTGCCGCCGCCGTCACCGTCGTCGGTGCCGGGGTCCGTGGCCGAGGCGGCGATGGTCAGCTCGGCGGTCGCGGTGTTGTTGACCGTGTTGCCCTCCGTGCTGGTCGTGCTGATCGTGACCGCGACGGGGAACGTGCCCGACTTCGCGTTCTTGGCCACCGCCAGGTAGAGCCACAGCTCGCTGCTCGAGCCGACCGGCGCGTCCGGGCCGACGCAGGTGACCGCGTTGCTGTCGATGTCGGGTGCGGGCTCGCAGGTGATGTCGACGGTGTCGGCAGCGGTGGCGGCGGCGGTGAACTCGGCCGCGGCGGCGTCGAGCAGGACGGCGGCGCGGGTGAGGGTGGTGCCGGCGGGCGGGTCGACGACGAAGGTGACGTCGGCGGCGCTCTGGCTGCCGTTGTTGCTGTAGGGCAGGCGGAGCAGGATCGCCTTGCCGCGTACGGCGGTGGGCTTGGGGTTGGCGTATTCGATGTCGAGGTCCACGCTCGGGGCGGTGACGGTCAGGCCGGGCAGGGCCTGGTCGTCGGCGGAGCCGCAGACGCCGTCGCCGCCGCCGTCGATGCAGCCGCCGCCGAGGGTGGAGCCGACCGCGGCGGTCGCGGCGACGACCAGGGGCAGGTCGAGCTGGACGGTCTCGCCGTTCGCGATGCCGAGGGTGCAGGTGACGACGCGCATGGTGCTGCCCATCGCGCAGCCGTCCGGCAGGGTGCCCGCGGTCGTGCTGGTGGGCAGGACGATCGAGACGGTGTACGGGTCCGCGTCGCCGGGCCCGCTGTTGGTGAGCGTCACCGGCAGCGTGGTGGTCTGCCCGGGCGCGGGCCGGCGGACGGTGGGCGTGCCGACGGTGACCGTGACGGTGTAGTCCGCTGCGGCCGTGGTGATCAGCGTGCCGGTGGAGGTGAGCGTGTCCCCGGCGGTGTCCGGGTCGGCGAGCACGATGCCGGTGGGCGCCCAGCGGGTGCCGACGGCGACCGAGGCGGCCACGCTCACGTCGACGGTGACCGCGGTGGCCACGCCGGCGACCAGCGAGACGTCGGTGCA
This sequence comes from uncultured Actinoplanes sp., assembly GCA_934667465.1. GTDB lineage: Bacteria > Actinomycetota > Actinomycetes > Mycobacteriales > Micromonosporaceae > Actinoplanes. Next base: position 5,631 of record CAKUMG010000237.1, read on the forward strand.
GGTGACCGCGGCCGCGGTGACCGTGCACGTGTTGTCGCCGATGGTGGCCCCGGTGACGGTGAAGCCGGTGGGCTTGCCCGCCAGGGGCAGGGTGAACGTGAGGCCGTCGTAGTCGGCGGTGGCCGTGTAGCTGATCCGGCCGGTGCCGGTGGCGCCGCGGGCGACCGTGGCACCGGTGACCGTGGCGGCGGCGGTCTCCTGCAGCGGGCGGCCGGAGGCGAACAGCTGCACGAGCGCGGAGCCGCCGCAGGTGGCCGCGCCGCCGTTGAGGGTGACGCAGCCGTTGCCGACCGTGTCGCCGTCGTCGGCGGTGGCCGAGACGAGCACCGGCACGTTCCAGGTGCGGGTCGCGCCGACCGCCTGGTCGAAGCGGCAGGAGAGCAGCGTCGTCCCGGACAGGCTGCAGTCGAGGGCGGCCTGGCCGCTGAGCGCGCCGAACGTGCTGTTGGTGGGCGCGGTGACGGTGGCGGTGGCGCCTGTCGCGTCGGACGGGCCGGGGTTGGCCACGGCGATGCTCATGGTCGTCGTGTCGCCGGGGGCGACGGTGCCGGTGGGTCCGGTGACGGTGGCGGTGAGCGGGGTGCTCGGGGCGCCGGTGGTGGCGAGCGTGCCGCTGCCGGTGGCGGTCTCGGTGCCGACGGCCACGGTGATGCCAGTGGCGGTCCAGGTGACGCCGGCGCGCAGGGCGGCGGCGGCCCGGACGGTGAGGCCGATCGGGCTCGTGCCGCCCGCCTCGAGCGTGACGCCGGTGCAGGTGAGCGCGCCGGTGGTCAGCGAGCAGCCCGATCCGGCGGGCGCGGTGAAGCCGGTCACCGTCAGGCCGCCGGGCAGGGTGGCCAGCGGCACGGTGACGGTGGCTCCGGCGATGGCGCCGGTGGTGGTCGTCCGCACGTACGCGGTGGCGGTCTGCCCGGGGACGACGGTGGCCGCGGTCGTGGCGATGGCGACCCGCTGGCTGAGCGTCAGGCCGAGCTCGATCGCGGGGATGGGGGTGCACTCGCCGGCGTCGACGCAGGCGGTGCCGCCGCCGAGCGGGGTGCCGCCGGTGACGGTCGCGGCGACCTGCAGCGGCAGGGTGAACGGCAGCGTGACGTCGGCGGCCACGTCGACCGTGCACGTCGCCTCCGCCGGAGTGGAGGTGCAGAAGGTCGGACGGCCCTCGGCGACGAACGCGGTGCCGGCCGGGGCGCGGAAGACCAGGGCGCGCTGCCGGGCGTCGGACGGGCCCTCGTTGCGGACGGCGACAACCAGGGCGGTACGCGCGCCGGGCCGGACCGTGCCGGCGGCGGGCGGGGTGACGGTCACGGTCAGCGTGCTGGCCGCGGCGCCGAGCGTGGCCAGGGTGGCGGGGGTCGTGACCGTGGCGGCGCCGCGGGTGACGGTGACCGCCGGGGCCCAGACGCCGGTGGTGGCGGCCGCGGTGGCGCGCAGCGTCAGCTCCACGGTGGTGGAGGCCTCGGCGGCGAGGTCGAAGTCGGGGCAGCTGATGTCGGTCAGGCCGATGATGCAGCCCAGGCCGCCGCGGGTGGCGGCGGTGACCGAGAGGCCCGTGGGCAGGCCGGCGAGCGGGACGGCGAGGGTGAGGCCGGTCCGGGCGTCGGCGGCGGTGACGGTCAGCCGGGCGGTGCCGGTGCGGCCGGGGACGACCGTGGCCGGGGTGGCGGCGACGGTGATCGCCTGGGCGAGGGTGCGGCCGACGGGGATGCCGGGCAGCCCCGGCTCGGTGTCGCCGCAGACGCCGTCACCGTCGGTGTCGAGGCAGCCGTCGCCGAGCGTGGTGCCCGGCGCGGTGCCCGCGCCGACGAGTAGCGGGATGCTCCACTGCAGCGGGTCGGCGGCGGCGGTCAGGCCGAACGTGCAGTTCAGCCGGGTGCTGCCGGCGGGGCGGCAGTTGGTGGCGGCCTGGCCGGTCAGGGTGCCGAACGTGGTGCCCGACGGCGCGAGGACGCTGGTGGTGGCGCCGAGCGCGTCGGACGGGCCGAGGTTGTCGACGGTGACGGTCAGGGTGGTGGTGCCGCCGGGCTCGACGCTGCCCGTGGCGAGCCGGGTCGCGTAGGTCAGCGGCGCGACCGGGGTGCCGGTGCGGATCAGGGTGCCGCTGCCGAACGCGGTCTGCCCGGCGGCGTTGGTCAGGGTGATCCGGGCCGGGGTCCAGGCAACGC
>CAKUMG010000238.1 GCA_934667465.1 uncultured Actinoplanes sp.
GGCCGGGTCGGGGGCGACCGGGGGTGGGGCGGGGGAAGGGATCTCGGGCGGGGTGTAGAGGAGGGCCGCTACGCGGACGTAGTAGGCGAGGGCGATGACCGCGTTGAGGGCGACCACGCCCGCCAGCCAGCCCCAGCCCGTGGAGATCAGGGATTCGACCACCGTGACCTTGGCGAAGAGGCCGGCGAGGCCCGGTGGCAGGCCCGCGAGGCCGGCGAGGGCCAGGACCAGCGCCGCGCCCAGCCAGCGGGAGTGGCGGCCCGCGCCGCGGTAGGCGGACAGGGCGCCGCCGTCGGCTGCCGCGGGGCCGCGGAGGGCGGTCACGGCGGCGAAGGCGACGAATTCGAGGAGGACGAAGAAGGTGGCGTATGCGAGGGCCGCCTCGACGCCCGCGGCGCCTGCGGCCAGGGGGGCGAGGATGTAGCCGGCCTGGGCGACCGAGGACCAGGCCAGGAGGCGGACCATGCGGGTCTGGCGGAGGGCCACCAGGTTGCCGACGGTCATGGTGAGGACTGCGAGGACGGCGATGGTCGGGCCGGTGTCGAGGCGCTGGACGATCGCGGCCAGGGCGATGACGCCGCCCAGTTTGGAGGCCGTGGACAGGTAGGCGGCCACCGGGAGGGGGGCGCCGTCGTACGTGGCCGGGGCCCAGGCGTGCAGCGGGACGGCGGCGACCTTGAAGGCGAAGCCGATGACGAGCAGGGCCGTGCCCGCCGACGCGAGCGGGGCGAGCGGGCCCGTGGCCGAGGTCAGGGCGGTGAGGTGCAGGGCTCCCGTGGCCGCATAGAGCAGGGCCGCGCCGAGCAGGGCGATGGCCGTGGAGATGACGCTGACCAGGAAGAACGTGACCGCGGCGGAGGTGCCGGCCGGGCTCGTGCGGCGGCGGCGCAGGCCGACGAGGACGTACAGCGGGAGGGTCAGGGTCTCCAGGCCGACGATCAGGGTGATCAGGTCACCCGCGTAGGCGACCACGATGCCGCCGACCATCGCGCAGGTGAGCAGGAAGCTGAACTCGCCGGGCGGGGCGTAGCCGCGGCGCAGGCTCGGGGCCGCGAGCGCGAGGACGCCGGCGGTGAGGGCCGCGAACAGGAGCGCGAGCAGGGCCGCCCGGGACGTGACCACCCACGAGCAGAGGTCGCCGGTGCAGAACGTGCCGGTGTGGCGGGGCACGATCGCGGCGACGACGGTGGCGGCGGTGCCGAGCAGGCCGGCGAGGACCTGGTGGCGGCCGAGGAACAGGTCCGTGAGCAGGACGAGCACGGCTGTGCCCGCCGCGGCGTACAGCGGGAGGAGGGCGACGTGGTTGACGGCCTGGGTCATCGCAGCGCTCCGGTGAGGGCGGCCAGCGGGTCGGCGGTGGCGGCGAGGACCAGCGCCGGCACCAGGCCCACGGCGAGGGCGAGGAGGATCAAGGGCGACCAGGCCAGCCATTCCGTACGGGACACCGCCACCACCCCGGTCACCGCGGGGGTGGCCGGCCCGTGGGTCACCTTGCGCAGCAGCCGCAGGAAGTAGACGGCGGTCAGCGCTCCCCCGATCGCGGCGACCACGGCCAGCGTCACCCACAGGGCACCGCCGCGTTCGACGGCCGCCACGACGGCGAACGCCTCGCCCCAGAAGCCGGCGAGCCCGGGCAGGCCCAGCGACGCGACGGCCGCGAAGCCGAGCACGCCCGCGAGCCGGGGCGCGGTCTCGCGCAGCCCGCCCAGGTCGGCGAGCTCGCCGGTGTGCGCCCGGTCCTTGATCGCGCCGGCGAGGAAGAACAGCAGGCCGGTGATGATGCCGTGCGCGATGTTGCCGATCAGCGCGGCCTGCAGCCCGGCGACCGTGTGCGTGGCGATGCCGAGCAGCACGAAGCCCATGTGGCCGACGCTGGAGTACGCGATCAGCCGCTTCAGTTCCGTCTGCCGCAGGCACGCCAGCGACCCGGCGATGATCGCGGCCGCCGCCAGGATGCCGAGCGCGGGCGAGGCCCACAGGGCGCCCTCGGGGGCGACGCCGACACCGACGCGGATCAGGCCGTACGTGCCCATCTTGAGCAGCACGCCGGCGAGGATCACGCTGCCGACCGTGGGCGCCTCGGTGTGCGCCGCGGGCAGCCACGTGTGCAGCGGCCACAGCGGTGCCTTCACGGCGAACGCGACGGCGAAGAGCGCGAAGGCGACGTACTGGGTGGTACGGGACAGCCCGTAGCCGCCGGCCAGGGCCAGCAGGTCGCCGGTGCCGGCCGCCACGACCACGGTGAAGACGCCGAGCAGGAGCAGAACCGAGCCGAAGAGCGTGTAGAGCACAAACTTGCGGGCCGCGCGGCGCCGCTGCGGTCCGCCCCAGCCGGCGATCACCGCGTACATGGGCAGGAGCACGACCTCGAAGAACACGAAGAACAGTACGAGGTCGAGCGCCAGGAACGTGCCCAGGATGCCGACCTCGAGCACCAGCAGCAGCGCCGCCAGGTTCCGCCCGGAACCGCCCGCCGGCACCCGCCACACCGTGTAGGCGCAGCAGAGCAGCGTCAGCAGGCCGGTGAGCACGACCAGCGGGGCGGAGATCCCGTCCACGCCGAGGTGGAAGTCGACGCCGAGCGCGGGGATCCACGGCACCGACAGCTCGGCCCGCGGCGCCACCGGCCGGCCGGTCATGCCGTAGTCGACCCAGCCGAAGTCGCGCGCGGAGGGCCACAGCACCAGCGCGAGGGTGGCGGCGAACGTGAGGGCGGCGAACCAGGTGGCGGTGACGCGCGCGGCCCTGTCCCTGCTCGCGGGCAGGAGGGCCACGACGGCGGCCCCCACTGCCGGGATCGCCAGGACGGCGACGAGGAGGGCTTGAAGCGCGACGGGTACGCCGGACAGCTCCATCATGCGGCGGCTCCCACGATCGCGGCGACGACTCCGAGCAGCAGGGCACCGGCGAGCACGGCGGTGGCGGCGCGCGGCAGGGGCGCCCGGTGGACCGTCGTGAGCACGGCGCCGAGGCGGGTCGTCAGCGTGCCGGTCCCGTCCACGGCGGCGTCGACGATGCGCTCGTCGGCGCGGCGCACGAGCCGGGCGAGCGCGCGCGTCGGGCGTACAAGAAGCCGGGTCTGGATCTTGTCGATCTCGAACCCGGCGGCGAACAGCGGCCGGGCCCGGCCCAGCTCGCGGGCCGGGTCCTCGCCCGGGACGAGCTGCCACAGCCACCAGGCGTTCGCGGCGCCCGCCGCGGTCAGCAGCAGCGGCAGCACGATCGAGATCTCCAGGTGCGGGGCCTCCAGCTCGAGCGCGGCCCGGAACGGCGGCAGGAACGCCGCGAACCCGAGCAGCGCGGCCGGCACCCCGAGGACGATCAGCGGCAGGCGCATCGCCCGCGGCGGGTCGTGCGGCGGGCCGGGCGGCACCTCGTAGCGCGCGTCGTCGAAGCCGACGGACCACTCCCCCGTACGCGCGCGGCCGTGCCCGAAGAACGTGCGCAGCAGCAGCCGGGTCGCGTACCAGGCGGTGACCGCGACGCCGAGCAGCGCGGCGACGTAGACGACCCAGCCGAGCCAGGCCGGCGCCGGGCCCTCCCCCTCGGCCGCGTGCGCGGCGGCGACCAGCACGTTCTCCTTGGACCAGAAGCCCGCGAGCGGCGGCACCCCGGCCAGCGCACCGAGCCCGACGACGAACGACCAGAACGTCACGGGCAGGTGCCGGCGCAGGCCGCCCATCCGGGTCATCGAGTTGGTGCCCACCGCGTGGATCACCGCGCCGGCGGCCAGGAACAGCAGCGCCTTGAACGCGGCGTGGGTCAGCAGGTGGAACAGCGCGGCGGCGGGCGAGCCCACGGCCAGCGCGGCGATCATGTAGCCGAGCTGCGACACCGTCGACCAGGCCAGCACCCGCTTGAGGTCGTCCTGGGCGGTGGCCGACAGCGCGCCCAGCAGCAGGGTCACCGCGCCCATCAGGCCGAGCACGACCAGCGCAGCGGGCGACTGCGCGAACAGCGGGAACAGCCGGAAGACCACGAACACGCCGGCTGCGACCATGGTGGCCGCGTGGATGAGCGCGGAGATCGGTGTGGGGCCGGCCATCGCGTCGGGCAGCCACGTGTGCAGCGGGAACTGGGCGCTCTTGCCCGCCACCCCGGCCAGGATCAGCAGCAGCGCCGCCGTGGGCGCCTCGGTGATCGCCGAGATCTCGAACGTGCCCGCGTCGACGGCGAGCCAGGCGATGCCGAGCAGGAAGCCGACGTCGCCGACCCGGGTCACCACGAACGCCTTGACCGCCGCCGCGGGCGCCTCGGGCAGGCGCCGGTCGTGGCCGATCAGCAGGTAGGAGCAGGCGCCCATGACCTCCCAGCCGACCAGCAGCAGGACGAGGTCGTTCGCGGACACCACGAGCAGCATCGCGCCGGTGAAGATGCCGACCTGGGCTGCATACGGTGCGTAGCGGCGGTCGTCGTGCAGGTAGGCGACCGAGTAGACCTGGACGCAGATGGCCACCACGCTCACCGCGAGCGCGACATAGAGCGCCGCGGGGCCGAGCGCGAAGCCGAGCGTCACCTCCAGGCCCCCGAAGGCGATCCACGGGCGGGACACCGCGACCGGGTCGTCCACCAGGATCACCAGGACCACGGTGATGACCAGGGCGGACGCGGCGCCCAGGATGCCGAGGGCGGCTCCCGCGCGCGCCCGGCCGCGGTCGCCGGGCGGCAGCAGCAGGCCGAGGAGGCCGAGGGCCAGTGGGACGCCCGGGAGCAGCGCGGTCAGCACCTCGGCGGTCATCGGGCGGGCTCCGGGTGGGACGTTTCATCGGCCTCGTGCAGGGACACGTCGTCGACAACCACGCCGGCGCGGAGGCGGTAGTACTGCAGCACGATCGCCAGGCCGACGCCGACCTCGGCCGCAGCGAGCACGATCACGAACAGGGCGAACGCGCCGCCGCGGTGCCCGAGGGCCGCGGTCACGGTCACGTCGGCGGTGACCAGGATCAGGTTGACCGCGTTCAGCATGAGCTCGACGGCCATCAGGACAAGGATCGCGTTGCGGCGGCGCAGGACGCCGTAGACGCCGAGGCCGAAGAGCAGGGAGGCGATGACGTACGGGATGACGGCGTGCATCAGGCGTCGGCTCCCTCGTCCGCATCGTCCGGAACCGCCGCGCCGATGTCGGGGCGGGACAGGATGATCGCGCCGACCAGGGCGGAGAGCAGCAGGATCGACACGACCTCGAACGGCAGGACCCAGGAGCCGAAGATCTCGGTGCCCATGCGCTCGGCGGTGCCGGGCTCGGGGAAGGCGACCAGCGTCCAGCGGAAGACGGAGACGAAGAGCGCCGCGAGCCCCAGCCCGACGCCGCCCCCGATGATCAGCGCCGGCCACGCCGGGCGGTCCAGGCCGGGCGACGGCCCGATCGGCGCGCGGGTCAGCATCACGGCGAAGAGCAGCAGGACGACGACCGCGCCGACGTAGACGAGCACCTGCACCCAGGCGACCAGCTCGGCGCCGAGGACCAGATAGAGCCCGGCGGTGGCGCCGAGGCTGACGACCAGGTAGAGCCCGGCGCGCACGATCTGGGCGCTGGTGACGACGAGCGCGCCGGAACCGACGGCGAGGGCGCCGAGGGCCAGCAGCAGCGCGTCGGCGACCGTCACTGCTCGGGCTCCGTCCGCGCGGGCCGGGCGCGCGCGGTCTTCGCGGCGGTGGCCGCACCCGGCCCGGCGACCTTGCGGGCGGCTGTGGCCTCCTCCTTGGAGGGTTCGCCGAGCACGTCGTGGGCCGGTGGCGGCGGAACCGTCTGCATCCAGTCACCCAGGCGGTTCTTGTCGTGCAGCAGGTCCAGGACGTCCGTCTCCGCGTACTCGAACTCGGGGGTCCAGTGCAGCGCGTCGAACGGGCAGACCTCGATGCAGATCCCGCAGTACATGCACAGCGAGAAGTCGATGTCGAACTTGTCGAGGACGTTGCGCTGCCGGGCCCGCGCCGCGCCGGGGACGACGACCTCCTCCTTGTGCGAGTCGATGTAGATGCACCAGTCCGGGCACTCGCGTGCGCAGAGCATGCAGACGGTGCAGTTCTCCTCGAGCAGCGCGATCACACCGCGGGAGCGGGGCGGCAGGTCGGGCTCGACGTCGGGGTACTGCTGGGTCGTGGACCGCCGGGTCATCGTCTTGAGCGTGACGGCGAGCCCGTCCACCAGGCCCTTGCCGGGCGCAGGTCGCCCTCCGTGCTCACTCATAAGCGCACATCCTGCCCGCTCTCCCCTCCCGGGGCGAGGACACCCCCGTCAGATCCTTCCGTACGGTACGACGTTCCGCGCCACTTCACCCGCCCCGGTCCTCCGCAGAGGGCACGGTCGCGCACCGCCCGACCATGGGAGCGTTTCCACCTTTCGAGTAGATCTCAGCCGTTTCGGTAAATAGTGATGATCGTCAGTTTAGGGAGTCGGTGTCCGGAAAAGGGGGTGCGCGACAGAGCGACAAACCACTATGGAGGGAGCTCCATGACCGCTCGAACCCGCGCCACCGCCACCGCCGCCCTGGCCGCTGCCGGGCTCGCCGGGCTGCTCGGCGCCACCGCCCAGCCCGCCGCCGCCGCGGAACCGCCGGCCACCCTGGCGGTGCCGTGCGTGCAGAAGATCGCCGTCGTCAACAACGGCGGGTTCACCATCAACTTCGAGGTCACCACGCGGGACGGGCAGCTGTCCGCGCCGACCGACACCTACCCGGTCAACCAGTGGCGGATCGTCGACCTGACCTCGACGCCGCTGGCCGAGGGCGTCGACGTGCGCCCGCTCGTGCACGCGACCGCCGGCGACGACGTGCCCGGCAACGTGTTCGTGTCCTACTGCGTGAACGGCCAGACCGCGACCTACACCGCCAGCGGCACGACGCTGGACTACCAGGTCACGCTGCTGACCTGATCCCCGTACGCATCGATCCACCGCGGAGACCGGCCGGGCGCACCGCAACTGCGCCCGGCCCCTGCGTCTGTCAGAGCGCGACCCGGACCGCGGCCGTCAGGATGAGCTGGCCCAGCGCGACCGGCACGAGCACGAGCCAGCACAGCCGCTGGAGCTGGTCCTCGCGCAACCGCGGATAGGTGACCCGGAGCCAGATGATGACGAACGCCACCGCGAACACCTTGAGCAGCGTCCACAGCCACCCCAGGTGCTCGGCGCCGGGACCGTGCCAGCCGCCGAGGAAGAGCACGGTGGTCAGCGCCGCGATCACGACGATGCCCACGTACTCCGCCAGCAGGAAGAACGCGAAGCGCAGACCCGTGTACTCGGTCATGTAGCCGAAGACCAGCTCCGAGTCCGCGATCGGCATGTCGAACGGCGGGCGGCGGATCTCGGCGAGCCCGGAGATGAAGAACACCAGTGCCGCGGGTGCCTGCCAGATCAGCCACCACGGGCGCCACGCCTCCACGATGCCCGGCAGGCTCAGGGTGCCGGCCGCCATCGCCACGCTCGCCGCCGACAGCACCAGCGGCAGCTCGTAACCGAGCAGCTGGGCGGCGCCACGCAGACCACCGAGCAGGCTGTACTTGTTCGCCGACGCCCACGCGGACATCAGTACCGCGACCACGCCCACGCCCAGCACCGCGAGGACGAAGAAGAGGCCGACGTCGAGGCTCTGCGCGACCAGGCCGGGCCCGATCGGGATGACGAGAAGCACCAGGAGGTACGGGAACAGTGCCACCACCGGCGCGAGGGCGAACACGCGGCGGTCGGCCTCCCGCGGAGTGATGTCCTCCTTCTGCACGAACTTGACGCCGTCCGCGACGAGCTGGGCCCAGCCGTGGAAGGCGCCCGCATACATCGGGCC
>CAKUMG010000239.1 GCA_934667465.1 uncultured Actinoplanes sp.
GAATTGGGCCGCCGTCCACGCCACCAGGTTGATCGCCTCGGTGGAGTTCTTGGTGAACACCACCTCGTCGGGGGTGCCCGCGCCGATGAAGGCGGCGACCTTCGCGCGGGCGTCCTCGTAGAGCTCGGTCGACTCGGTGCCCAGCGTGTGCACCGAGCGCGAGACGTTGCCGTTGTGCCGCTCCAGGTGGTCCTGCATGGCCTGGATCACCTGGCGCGGCTTCTGCGACGTGTTCGCGCTGTCCAGGTAGACCAGCGGATGCCCGTTGATCTGCCGGCTCAGGATCGGGAAGTCGCCGCGGACGCGGAGCACGTCGAAGGTCATGTCAGGCCTTGACGCCCGCGACGTAGCGCTCGTAGCCCTCGGCCTCGAGCTGCTCGGCGAGCTCCGGGCCACCCTCCTCGACGATCTTGCCGGCGACGAAGACGTGCACGAAGTCCGGCTTGATGTAGCGCAGGATCCGGGTGTAGTGGGTGATCAGCAGCAGGCCGGTGTCGCCGGTCGAGCGGACCCGGTTGACGCCCTCGCTGACGATGCGCAGCGCGTCGATGTCGAGGCCGGAGTCGGTCTCGTCGAGGATCGCCATCTTCGGCTTGAGCAGCTCGAGCTGCATGATCTCGTGGCGCTTCTTCTCGCCGCCGGAGAAGCCCTCGTTGACGTTGCGCTGGGCGAAGCCCGGGTCCATCTGGATGCGCTCCATGGCGGTGCGCAGCTCGCCGGCCCAGGTGCGCAGCTTGGGCGCCTCGCCGTCGATGGCGGTCTTGGCGGTCCGCAGGAAGTTGGCCACCGAGACGCCGGGGACCTCGACCGGGTACTGCATGGCGAGGAACATGCCGGCGCGGGCGCGCTCGTCGACGGTCATCGCGAGGACGTCCTCGCCGTCGAGGGTGACCGTGCCGCCGGTGATCTCGTACTTCGGGTGGCCGGCGATGGAGTACGCCAGCGTGGACTTGCCGGAGCCGTTCGGGCCCATGATGGCGTGGGTCTCGCCGGCCTTGACGGTGAGGTCGACCCCGGCCAGGATCGGCTTCAGCTCGCCCTCGGGCAGCTTGACCGACACCTGCAGGTCGCGGATCTCCAGGGTGCTCACGGGTTTACTCCATTACTCGGTGTCGTCGAAACGTAGATGTCGCCGTCGCGGATCTCGACGGGGAAGGTCGCCACCGGGTCGGTGGCGGGCGGGCCGGAGGGCTCGCCGGTGCGCAGGTCGAACCGGGAGCCGTGCAGCCAGCACTCCAGCAGGCAGCCCTCGACCTCACCCTCGGAGAGGGCGACCGCCGCGTGGCTGCACTCGTCGCGCACGGCGTAGAAGGCATCGTCGTCGGCGTGCACCACGGCGATCTCGACCCCGTCGACCTCGACCTGGATCGCGGTGCCCTTGGCCACGTCGGCGGCGGTGCCGACCAGCTCGAAGCCCATCGGTCAGACCCCGGTCTTCGCGAGCCGGGCCTCGATCGCGTCGCCGAGCCGCTCGCGCAGCTCCTCGACCGGGATCTTGTTGATCAGCTCGGCGAAGAAACCGCGGACGACCAGCTTGCGGGCCTCGGTCTCGGGGATGCCGCGAGCCATCAGGTAGAACAGCTGCTCCTCGTCGAAGCGGCCGGTCGCGCTGGCGTGCCCGGCACCGACGATCTCGCCGGTCTCGATCTCGAGGTTGGGCACCGAGTCGGCGCGGGCGCCGTCGGTCAGCACCAGGTTGCGGTTGATCTCGTAGGTCTCGGTGCCGGTCGCCTCGGCGCGGATCAGCACGTCGCCGACCCAGACCGTGTGCGCCGACGCGCCCTGCAGCGCGCCGCGGTAGCCGACGTAGCTGCGGCAGTCCTGCAGCGAGTGGTCGACCAGCTGGCGGTGCTCCTGGTGCTGGCCGGCGTCGGCGAAGTACAGGCCCCACAGCTCGGCGTCGCCGCCGCGGCCGGCGTATTCGACGCTGGTGAACTGGCGGACCAGCGCGCCGCCCAGCGTGACCTGCACGTGCTGGGCGCGGGCGTCGCGGCCGACCTTGAACTTGATGTGCTGCGCCTGCACCGAGGCGTCGTCCCACTCGGCGATCGTGACGAACGTCAGCTGCGCGCTGTCGCCGACCACGACCTCGATGTTGTCGGCCAGGGTGGCCGTGCCGACCTGCTCCAGGACGATGGTCACCTTGGCGAAGTTGCCGACCCGGACGTAGGTGCGGGCGGCGGCCGCCTCGGCACCCTGCCCGACGACCCGGATCACCGCGGGGGTCTCGGAGACGGTGTCCGCGGCCACGTCGATCAGGGTGACGCCGGCCGCGGACCCGTACGCGAGCGCACTGATCCGGTCGAACGGGGTGAGGACCGCGTCGACCTTGCCCGCGTCGACGGTCGTGACCGAGACCCCCGCCGGCAGGTCACCGGGGGCGAACCCCGGTGCCGTGCCGGACAGGGCGGTGGCCGTGACCAGCGAGCCGAGCTGCTTGATCGGGGTGAACCGCCACTCCTCCTCCCGGCCGGTGACGGCCGGGAAGTCGGTGACGTCGAAGGAGCGGAGCACCTGCGACTTGGTGCTCGGCGGGGCCATGGCCTCGGTAGTCATGTCGTCCTAGTTCTTCGCGGTCAGTGAGGGTTGTTCAGGACCAGCCTTGAGTTGCACACGCCGCAGCTCACAGCCTTCGTCTCCACCGTCCTGAACAACCCTCATCGGGTGGTCGGACGGGGCGTCGTCAGCCGACAGCGCCTTCCATCTGCAGCTCGATCAGGCGGTTGAGCTCGAGGGCGTACTCCATCGGGAGCTCCTTGGCGATCGGCTCGATGAAGCCGCGCACGATCATCGCCATGGCCTCGTCCTCGGTCAGGCCCCGGCTCATCAGGTAGAAGAGCTGGTCGTCGCTGACCTTGGAGACGGTCGCCTCGTGGCCCATGTTGACGTCGTCCTCGCGGATGTCGACGTACGGGTAGGTGTCCGAGCGCGAGATCGTGTCGACCAGCAGCGCGTCGCACTTGACCGTGCTGGCGCTGTGGTGCGAGCCGTCGAGCACCTGCACCAGGCCGCGGTAGGAGGTGCGGCCACCGCCCCGGGCGATCGACTTGCTGATGATCGTCGAGGAGGTGTGCGGCGCGGCGTGCACCATCTTGGCGCCGGAGTCCTGGTGCTGACCCTGGCCGGCCATGGCGATGGACAGGACCTCGCCCTTGGCGTGCGGGCCGGTCATGTAGACGGCCGGGTACTTCATGGTCACCTTGGAGCCGATGTTGCCGTCGACCCACTCCATGGTCGCGCCCTCTTCGCAGGTGGCGCGCTTGGTGACCAGGTTGTAGACGTTGTTCGACCAGTTCTGGATGGTCGTGTAACGCACCCGGGCGTTCTTCTTGACGACGATCTCGACGACCGCGGAGTGCAGCGAGTCCGACGAGTAGATCGGCGCCGTGCAACCCTCGACGTAGTGGATGTAGCTGCCCTCGTCGGCGATGATCAGCGTGCGCTCGAACTGGCCCATGTTCTCGGTGTTGATCCGGAAGTAGGCCTGCAGCGGGATGTCGACGTGGACACCCTTGGGCACGTAGATGAACGAGCCACCGGACCACACCGAGGTGTTCAGCGCGGCGAACTTGTTGTCGCCGACCGGGATCACGGTGCCGAAGTACTCCTTGAAGATGTCCTCGTGCTCGCGCAGCGCCGTGTCGGTGTCCAGGAACAGGACGCCCTGCTCCTCGAGGTCCTCACGGATCTTGTGGTAGACGACCTCGGACTCGTACTGCGCGGCGACGCCGGAGACCAGGCGCTGCTTCTCCGCCTCGGGGATGCCGAGCTTGTCGTAGGTCGCCTTGATGTCGGCGGGCAGGTCGTCCCAGCTGGCGGCCTGCTTCTCCGTGGAGCGCACGAAGTACTTGATGTTCTGGAAGTCGATCCCGGTCAGGTCGGCGCCCCAGTGCGGCATCGGCTTGCGGTCGAACAGCCGCAGGCCCTTGAGCCGCAGGTCCAGCATCCACTGCGGCTCGTTCTTGAGCGCGGAGATGTTGCGGACGACGTCCTCGGACAGGCCGCGCTGCGCGATCGAGCCCGCGGCGTCGGCGTCGGCCCAGCCGTACTCGTACTTGCCAAGAGCGGCGAGGTGCTCTTCCTGAGTGACGATCTGGTCGGTCATCTATCCGTCCTAACCGTGATTGCGGTGATGGGTGTCGCTGGATCGCACTGGGGGGCGGGGATGTGCGTGGTGCACACCCCGTCACCGTGCGCGATGGTGGCGAGTCGCTGCACGTGGGTGCCGATGAGCCGCGAGATGACCGCGGTCTCGGCGTCGCACAGCTGCGGGAACTCGGCGGCCACGTGGGCCACCGGGCAGTGGTGCTGGCACAGCTGCCCGCCGGACGCGATCGTGGTCGCATTGGCAGCGTAGCCCTCGGCGGTCAGCGCCTCCGCGAGCGCCTCCGCCCGGTCGAGCGGGTCGTCGCCGGCCTCGAGCAGCGCCGCCCGGCACCGCTCCTCCAGCGCCGTGACCTGGGCGGCGGCGAACGCGTCGACCGCGCCGGGACCGCCCTGCTCGGCGATCCAGCGCAGCGCCGCGGTGGCGATGCCGTCGTAGAAGTGCGGGAAGCCCTCGCGGGCGGCGGCGGTGAGCACGAACGCCTTGGCCGGCCGGCCGCGCCCACGCGGCCCGCGCCGCGGGGTCTCCCGGACCTCGACGAGGTGCTCGGCGAGCATCGCGTCGAGGTGCTTGCGGATGGCCGCGGGGCTGAGCCCCAGCTCGCCGCCGAGCTCGGCGGCGGTCGCACCGCCCCGCTCGAAGAGCAACTGAGCGACCCGGTCGCGGGTGCGCCCGTCGGACAGGGGTGCGCGGGGGCCGGCGACCGAACCGGTCACCGCCCTGCCCGTGGAGTCCACCCCGTTTTTCACTACGCCAACGTTACGTATTTCGTGACGCTCCTGCAAACCGGCGCCCCGGTGATCCAAGCCACCGCCCCGGCCGGGCGCCCGGAGCCGCGTACGAAATCGGGCGTAGCATCCCCCGGGTGAGCAGGAACACCCTCGTCCGCCGTCTCGCCCTCGCCTCCCTGATCGGCAACATCGTCCTGGTCGTGACGGGTGCCGCCGTGCGCCTGACCGGCTCGGGACTGGGCTGCCCCACCTGGCCCAAGTGCACCGACGACTCGTACACGTCGACGCAGGAGATGGGCGTCCACGGCGTCATCGAGTTCGGCAACCGGGTGCTCGGGATCGTGCTGGCCCTGATCGCGCTGGCGACCTTTGTCGCCGCGCTGCTGCACAAGCCGCGCCGCCGCTCGCTGGTCGGGCTGGCGCTGCTGGCCGGCCTGGGCATCCCCGGCCAGGCCGTGCTGGGCGGCATCACCGTGCTGACCGGCCTCAACCCGTGGGTGGTCGGCCTGCACTTCCTGCTCTCGATGGGCCTGATCACCGCCACCTGGGCGCTCTGGCAGCGCACCAAGGAGGGCGACGCGCCCACCCGCCCGCTGGTCGTGACCCCGCTGCGGCACCTCGCCGCGCTGACCGCCGTGGTCAGCGCCGCCGTCATCGTGGTCGGGGTGATCGTCACCGGCAGCGGCCCGCACGCCGGCGACGAGGGCGCCAACCGCAACGGCCTGGACCCCGCAACCGTCTCGCAGGCCCATGCCGACCTGGTGTTCCTGCTGATCGGCCTGTCGGTCGCGCTGTGGTTCGCGCTGCGTGCCGTGGGTGCGCCCGCCGCCGCGGTCAAGGCCGCGGCGCTGTTCGTCGGGATCGAGCTGGCGCAGGGGCTGATCGGCTTCGTGCAGTACTTCACGCACCTGCCCGCCCTGCTGGTCGCCGCGCACATGCTCGGCGCCTGCGTGGTCTGGGTCGGCACGCTCAACGTGCTGTGGAAGCTGCGCGAGCGCACCGCCACGGCCCCCGCTCCCCGCCAGGCAACCGTGGCGGAGCCCGCAGCCGTCTCCTGAAAAGGAGAAGCGGCCCGGGTGATCCCGGGCCGCTGCGATGGGGGACGTCAGCGTGCCATGGTTCGCCGCGCCATGGACCGCCACAGGTCCTTACCGGGCCGCATCTGCTCCATGAGCTCGCGCTCCCACTCGTTCTCCACCTCGACACCCGCCGTCTCGCACGCCTTGCGTGCCACGTCGGTGCCCTGCGCCGCGAACTGGTCCGTCCACTCGCCGTCCTGCCCCACGAGGACGATCCGGGCGCCGCGCTTGCCCACGTACTCGATGACCGCCTTGGCGCCGCCGTGCCCCGCGGCGAACGACTTGATGTCCGCGGTCAGTGTCGTATCGGAACCTTCTGCCATGAGGGGCAGCGTAGGCACGCAGCGGCCCCGCGCAACCAGGCTCGACCCACATTTGTGATGGCAATTACCTGCAGGTTTGCGCTTCCGATGCATTGGTTCATCCCGATATGCCCGGATACCGCGATGATCACGCATTCCACCGAACGGGCGACCGAGAGTCACCGGAGCGGGCGAGGTGGCGCCGTTTTTGTGCGGCATCGGGGTTTGGCGTCACTCCATGCAACCAATGATCTCCCGTGCCGGGTGTTCTAAACCGGACACCGACGACGATCATGCCAATCGAGGATCAAAGGCGGCTGTCGTGGCGGGGTGGTGGGTGCAGACCGCCGCTCCCGCCGAGGGCCCACCACCCGGAGCCAGGGGCCTGGCGGCCCCGGAACGGCTCCGGCCGGCGGGCGACGTGCGTGAGTGGTTGCGCCCGGAAAACCGCCTGTGGCGCGCGCAACATCCCAGGAAGGCGTGTCGATCACCACATTCCCCGCTCCGCGCAGATGGCGCGAAACAGAGAGACCCGACATTCCGCCTGGCCGAAGCGCACGAAAAAGGCGGGGACGCAGCCCCGCCTTCCGTGGCACAGCCCGGTCAGATCAGCGCGTCCACCGCGACGGCGATGAACAGCACCGTCAGGTAGGTGATCGACCAGTGGAACAGCCGCATCGCCTTGAGCGGCTCCCCGCGGCGCGAGCGGCCCACCAGCCGGATCGCCTCCAGCAGGAACAGCCCGCCCGACACGACCGCCGTCACGCCGTAGATCCAGCCCAGCCCGAGCGTCTCGTCCAGCGGCCACGCGGCCAGCGAGGACACGATCGTCAGCACGGTGAACAGCAGGATCTCGGTGTTGACCCGGCGGGCCGTGCCCACCGTGGGCAGCATCGGGATGCCGGCCCGGGCGTAGTCGTCGCTGTACTTGATCGCGAGCGGGTAGAAGTGCGGCATCTGCCAGAAGAAGACGACCGCGAACAGCGCCCAGGCGACCGGGCTCAGCGTGCCCGTGACCGCGGCCCAGGCGATCAGCACCGGCGCCGCGCCGCAGACGCCGCCCCAGAACGTGTTCTGCGGGGTCCGGCGCTTGAGCCAGATCGTGTAGATCACGTCGTAGTAGAAGATCGACGCCGCCGTCATGGCCGTGGCCAGCCAGTTCGTGAACGTCGCCATCAGCGCGAGCGAGACGACGGTGAGCACCGTGCCGAAGATCAGGACCGCGCGCGGGGTGAGCGTGTGGGTGGCCAGCGGGCGCCGCTTGGTGCGCCGCATGATCTTGTCGATGTCGCGGTCGATGTAGCAGTTGAACGTGCTCGCGGCGCCGGCGGCGAGCCCGCCGCCGACCAGGACGACGACCATGAGGCCGAGATCGGGCCATCCGCCGGCCGCCAGCATCATCGCCGGGATCGTCGTCGCGGTCGTGTGGGGCGAGCGGCGGCTCGTCGCCCGGGGCGGGCCGGCGGGCGCGGTGGCCGACGTGGCCATCTACGCGGTGCCGTTCGGCCTGATCGGTGGCCGGCTGTACCACG
>CAKUMG010000240.1 GCA_934667465.1 uncultured Actinoplanes sp.
TGGCCGGGCATCCGGGCCTGGTCATCGGCGCCGGCGCCATGGGCGCCCTCTCCGTGGCCACCCTCACCCGGGCCGGCTTCGGACCCCTGCGGATCACCAACCGCGGTGCCGAGCGGGCCGCCCGGCTCGCCGAGGCCTACGGCGCCTCCGCCGTCCCGTTCGACGACCTCGACCGGGCGCTGGCCGAGGCCGACCTGGTGGTCTGTGCCACCGCGTCGACCGAGCCCGTGCTCACCGCGGCGCGGCTGGCCGGCCGGGAGCGCCCGCTGGTCGTGCTCGACCTCGCCGTCCCGCGCGACGTCGCACCCGAGGTCGCCGACCTGCCCCACGTGACCGTGATCGACATCGACGGCCTCGCCGCGAGCCGGCGCACGCTGCCCGCCGCCGCGGAGACCGCCGCCGTCGAGCAGATCGTCACCACCGAGGTCGACAACTTCTGCGGCTGGCTGCGCGGGGCGGAGATCGCGCCGACCGTGGCCGCGCTACGCACCCGTGCCGACGACGTGGTCTCCGCGGAGCTGCGCAAGCTCTCGTCGCGGCGCCCCGAGTTCACCGAGGAGCAGCGCGCCGACGTGGCGCGCACCCTGCACCGCGTGGTCCAGCAGCTGCTGCACTCGCCGACGGTCCGGGTCCGCCAGCTCGCGGCCGAGCCCGGCGGCGACCAGTATGCGGCCCTGCTGCGGGAGCTGTTCGACCTCGACGTCCCGCACGCCACGCCGGCCGCCGCCGTGCCCGAGATCGGAGGACAGGCGTGAGAAGCCCGCTACGCCTCGGCACCCGGGGCAGCAAGCTCGCCCTCACCCAGAGCCAGCTCGTCGCCGACGCGCTGACCGCACGCACCGGCGTGCCCGTGGAACTGGTCCGCATCGTCACAGCGGGTGACCGCTCGAGCGCCCCGGTGACCCAGCTGGGTGTCGGCGTGTTCGTGTCCGCGCTGCGTGACGCCCTGATCAACGACGAGATCGACTTCGCCGTCCACTCGTACAAGGACCTGCCCTCGGGGCCCTACGCCGGCCTGCACATCGCCGCGGTGCCGCAGCGTGAGGACCCGCGTGACGTGCTCATCGCCAGCGGTGGGCGCACGCTCGCGGAGCTGCCTCCCGGGGCCACCGTGGGCACCGGCGCGGTGCGCCGAATCGCGCAACTGCGGGCTTTGGGCCTAGAGTTGCAGGTCACGCCGATTCGCGGCAACATCGACACCCGCATGGCACGAGTGCTCGGTCCCGAGGCCGACCTCGATGCCGTGGTCCTGGCACGGGCCGGCGTCAGCCGGATCGGCCGGGCCGCCGAGATCACGGAGACGCTGGACCCGATGCTCATGTTGCCCGCCCCTGCACAGGGAGCGCTGGCGGTGGAGTGCCGGGACGGCGAAGCAGACCTGGTCGAGCTGCTGGGTGCACTCGATCACGCACCGTCCCGGACCGCCGTCACGGCGGAACGGGCGATGCTCGCCACGCTCGAGGCCGGGTGCTCCGCCCCGGTCGCGGCACACGCCGAACTCGCCGAAGGCGAGGACGGCGACGAGATCTACCTGCGCGGTGCGGTGATCAGCCCGGACGGGGCCCGAGCTGTCCGGCTGTCGCGCACCGGTACGCCCGCCGGCGCGGCGGAGATCGGCAAGGCGCTCGCCGCCGATCTCCTCGAGGCCGGCGCCGACACCCTGATGGGGAGCACAGAATGACCACCCGCACCGCCCGCAACCGCGCCGGACGCATCGCGTTCGTCGGCGCCGGACCCGGCGACCCGGGCCTGCTGACGCGCCGGGCCCACGACACCCTCGCCGACGCCGACCAGGTCGTCTACGACCGTGGCGTCCCCGAGTCGCTGCTCGCGGCGATCAAGGCGGAGGCCAAGGAGGACACCCAGTTCAGCCCCGCGGAGGGCGCGCCCGGAGACGTCGCCAACGTGCTGCTCTCCGCCGCGAAGTCCGGGCTGGCCGCCGTGCACCTCGTGGCCGGCGACCCCTTCGGGCACGAGTCGGTCGTGCACGAGGTGCAGGCAGTCGCCCGTACCGCTGTCCACTTCGAGGTGGTCCCGGGCCTCGGCCAGGCGGAGGGCGTCGCGACCTACGCGGGCGTCCCGCTGCCGGCCGTCCGCACCGTGGCCGACGTCGACGACGTGTCCGCCCTCGACTTCGACGCCCTCGCGGCGGCGGCGCTCAAGGGCTCGTTCGCCGTGGCCGTGGACGCCGGTGACCTCGCCGCCGTCCGCGACGGCCTGATCGCCTCGGGCGTCGAGCCGGGCACCCCGGTCGGCGTGACCGGTGACGGCACCGGCGAGACCCAGTACACCACCACCTCCACCGTCGACAGCTTCGTCGCGGCCGCGCTCGGCTTCACCGGCCGCGTGGTCCTGACCGTCGGCGGCGACGTGGCCGAGCGCGACAAGCTCAGCTGGTGGGAGAACCGCCCGCTCTACGGCTGGAAGGTCCTGGTGCCCCGCACCAAGGAGCAGGCCGGCGCGATGAGTGCCCGCCTGCGCGCCTACGGCGCCATCCCCTGCGAGGTCCCGACCATCGCCGTGGAGCCCCCGCGCACCCCCGCCCAGATGGAGCGGGCGGTCAAGGGCCTCGTCGACGGCCGCTACGCCTGGGTGGTCTTCACCTCGGTCAACGCGGTCCGCGCGGTCTGGGAGAAGTTCGCCGAGCACGGCCTCGACGCCCGACACTTCGGCGGCGTCAAGATCGCCTGCATCGGCGAGGCCACCGCCGACGCGGTGCGCGACTTCGGCATCCAGCCCGAGCTCGTTCCCGCCGGCGACCAGTCCAGCGAGGGCCTGCTGGCCGAGTTCTCGCCGCACGACGAGATCCTCGACCCGGTCGGGCGGGTGCTGCTCCCGCGCGCCGACATCGCCACCGAGACGCTCGCGGCCGGCCTGATCGAGCGCGGCTGGGAGGTGGACGACGTCACGGCCTACCGGACCGTCCGCGCCGCCCCGCCGCCGGCCGACATCCGCGACGCCATCAAGTCGGGCGGCTTCGACGCGGTGCTCTTCACCTCCTCCTCGACGGTCCGCAACCTGGTGGGCATCGCGGGCAAGCCGCACGCCCGCACGGTCGTCGCGGTCATCGGGCCCAAGACGGCGGAGACGGCCACCGAGTTCGGCCTGCGGGTCGACGTGCAGCCGCAGCACGCGTCGGTCCCCGATCTGGTCGAAGCGCTCGCGTCCTACGCCGTCGAGCTCCGCGAGAAGCTGGCCGCGATGCCGGCCAAGCAGCGGCGCGGCTCGAAGGTGCAGGGTCCGACGGCGCTGCGCTTCCGCTGACGCTTCGTCCCCCGTCCGGGTCGGTGTGCTGACAGCACCGGCCCGCGCAGGGAGGTGGGCCGGATACGCTCGTGTGGAGCGTTCCGGCCCCGTCTTTTTCTCCACTTTCCGGCTGAGGGAGCAATCGTGTCGTATCCCGACATCCGTCCGCGCCGGCTCCGGCGCACCGCGGCCATGCGCCGTCTCGTGGAGGAGACCCGGGTCGCCCCCGCGGAGCTGATTCTGCCGCTCTTCGTCAAGGAGGGCCTCGCCGAGCCGCGGCCCATCTCGTCGCTGCCCGGCGTGGTCCAGCACTCCCGCGAGTCGCTGCGCAAGGCCGCCCACGAGGCCGTCGCGGCCGGGGTCGGCGGGCTGATGCTCTTCGGCGTCCCGCGCAACGAGAACAAGGACGAGACCGGATCCGGTGCCCTCGACCCCGACGGCATCCTCAACGTGGCGATCCGCGACGTCGTCGCCGAGGTCGGCGACTCCACGGTCGTCATGAGCGACCTGTGCCTGGACGAGTTCACCTCCCACGGTCACTGCGGTGTGCTGACCGACGCGGGCACCGTCGACAACGACGCCACCCTCGACCTCTACGCCCGGATGGGCGTGGCCCAGGCCGAGGCGGGCGCCCACGTCGTCGGCCCCTCCGGCATGATGGACGGCCAGGTCGGCGTGATCCGTCGCGCCCTCGACGCGGCCGGCCACCAGGACGTCTCGGTCCTCGCCTACGCGGCGAAGTACGCCGGCGCCTTCTACGGCCCCTTCCGCGAGGCCGTGGAGTCGACGCTGCAGGGCGACCGCCGCACCTATCAGCAGAGCTCCGGCAACATCCGGGAGGCGCTGCGCGAGGTCGACCTCGACGTCGCGGAGGGCGCCGACATGGTCATGGTCAAGCCGGCCCTGCCCTATCTCGACGTGGTCGCCGCCGTCCGGGAGCGGGTGACCGTGCCGGTCGCCGCCTATCAGGTCTCGGGCGAGTACGCGATGGTCGAGGCGGCCGCGGCCAACGGCTGGATCGACCGCGAGGGCGTCATGCTGGAGACCCTCACGTCGATCAAGCGCGCGGGCGCCCAGATCACCCTCACCTACTGGGCGACCGAGGCGGCCCAGCTGCTGCGCGCCCGATCCTGACCGCTGCCGGTCTCAGTCCGGCGGCTCGGGGGTGGCGCCGCCGGGTGTGGCGCCGCCCTGCTCGGGGCGGTCGCTGTAGGGCTGCTCGTCGGGCTGCCAGGGCTGCTCGGGCGTGCCCTTCTGCGCGGGCGCCTGCTCGGCCGGCTCGGCGCCGAGGGTCTCGTCGGGGGCTTCGATCAGCGGTTCGTCTGTCATGCAAGGCAGGCTACCCAGCCTGCGGGCGGGCAAGCGGGTTATCCACAGGCGGGCGCTGTCCACAGGCTCCGAGCGCGGGATGCGCTGCCGGAGCTACCCTCCCCCGGGGGTTGCTGGGCAGGTGGGCGGGGGCGGGTGGCTCCCAGCAGCTCAGTCGGCGGGTTCGAGCCGGTGCACCAGCTGCGCGACGTCGGCGATGTATTCGTACCATTCGCGGTCCGGGTCGAAGCCCAGCTCGGCGTTGACCTTGAGCATCGACTCGTTGTGCTGGGCGTTCCACGTCTGCACCTGGCGCAGGGCCGGTTCGGCGGTGCGCAGCTCGAAGAGCATGCGGGCCTTGATCGCCCGGTCGATGCCGTAGCCCCGGTGCTTGCGCACGACGATCGTGTCGTACTGATCGGCGCGCTCCGGATGCTGGGCCGGGACGACCAGCTCGGTGAGGCCGGCGACCTCGCCCGTCTCCTCGTGGATCGCGAGCACGATGTAGGGCTTGAGACCGCGCCGGTGCAGGGTCTCGAGGCTGTCGCGCAACCGCTGCGGGTCCGAGGAGCTGGGCCGGTCGTCCAGGTCCTCGTCGCCGTCCTGGGCCTCCAGCTTGGCCTGGGCGTACGCCTCCAGAAGCTCGGCCGGCGGCCCGCCCGGGTGGTACTCGACGCGGTAGCCGGCGCTGATGCCGCCCGCCATGGCGCCCAGCGCCGTCCAGTCCACCCCGGACAGCGTCAGCACGCTGCGCATCTCGACGTAGTCCTTCTCGAACCCCAGCGACTCGTAGAACCCGATGGCGGAGGTGCCGCCGATCGCCTCCACGCCGATGGAGGAGAAGCCCTCGAGATAGGCGCGCCGGGCGGCGACCGCGACCAGCTGCTGGCCCAGCCCACGGCGGCGCAGCTCGGGGTGCACCAGCACCTCGAGCACCCCGGTGTCACCGAGCAGCAGCAGGGTCACCAGGCCGAAGACCTTGCTCTCCCCCTCGGGCAGCCGGTCGTCCTCGGCCACCCAGCTGATCCGGCGTTCACCCGGCATCGTCTCCGCGAGGTATTCGCGGACCTGCACGTCCTGCCACGGTGGATCGTCCGGGAGATCCGCCGTCAACACCTGGTTCAGCGTCTCCACGAGCGATCGAATCTCCTGGTCCGATGCGGACCGGGGATCCCATTCACGCACCCTCACCCGTACAGCTTGCCGGTATCTCGACCTCCAGGGAAGTGCCGAGCAGGCAAATGTGTACGGTCGATCACTGAGGGTCGTGGGTCAGCCGCGGCTCAGCTGACCGTACTGATTGGCGGTCGTGAAGACCTCCTGCGCGTACGGGCGGACGGCGTTGTAGGACAGGATGCCCTCCCACCACTTGTCCGGCCGGGACATGTCGCGGCCGCCTTTGCACAGGTAGAGGGCGGCTGCCAGCGCGGCGTCGTCGATGTCGTTGGGATCGGAGACCCCGTTGCCGTCGGCGTCGACCGCGTTGCCCACGGCCAGCTCGTTCCACGTGGTCGGGATGAACTGCATGGGCCCGATCGCTCGGTCGTATGTGGCGTCTTTGTCCAACACTCCCTGATCGGTGTCACGGATCATCTGGCGGCCGCCCTGACCGTCCAGGGGAAGTCCGAAGATCGGCGGCGTCACGGTGCCGTCGGCGTTGAGGACCGACCGGTTGACGCTGCCGTGCGCGGACTCGACCTTGCCGATGGCGGCGAGCGTCGTCCAGCTCAGGCGGCACCCGGGGGTGACGCGCGCGGCGACGAGCTCCGCATAGCCGTAGGCCTGGACGGCGACGACCGGGACCCCGGCCTTGGTGCCCACCTGCTGGGCCCAGCCCGCCAGCGCGTCGGCGGGCCGGGTCGCGGTGACGGTGCCCGGCATGGTGACCGCCGTCGACGGCACGCCGGCGACGGTGGGGGCGGCGCTGACACTGGGCAGGACGCCGCCCGGCTGACCGGCGCCGGGCGGCACGGTGCCGGGCACGGCGGCGCCGGGGCTGGGCTGGGCCGCACCGGAGGGAACCGCCCCCGACGGGGCCGCGGCGTCCTGGCCGATGCCGGGGGTGGGGCTGGGCGCAGGCGCCGAGTCGAGGGCGGCCGGGACCAGGTAGGCGCCCGCCGTCCCGGCGGCACCGAGGAGCAGGACGGCGAGGATGGCGGGCAGCACGAGGCGGCCGGTGGGGCGGCGGGCCCACTCGGCGGTGCCGCGGGCCATGGCTCCCGGGTGGGACGTGCGCATGCCGCGGGGCGGGCGCTCCCGCCCGGCGAGTGCGACCGCGGTGACCGACGGGGGAGGCGGACCTTCCGACTTCTGGCGCTTCTTGGCGCTCTCCGCGGTTGACTTGTCCGCGGCGCTCGATTCGGCGCCCTTGTCCGGCGCGGGGGACTTGTCCTCCAGATCGGACTTGCCCGCCGTGTTCGTCGGAGCGCCCGCTTCCGCCGCGCCCGGCCCCGTATTCACCGACCCGGCGGACGGCTCGCTCCCGGTGCCGGCAGCGGCTTCGGACGGCTTGCTCCCGGTGCCGGCAGCGGCTTCGGACGGCTTGGCCCCGGCATCGGAAGCGACCTCGGCCGGTGTGGTGCTGGTGCCGGAGCCGGGGTGGGAAGACCCGGACCCGGCCTCGGGCGAGACCCGGGGAGCGGGCACTCCGCCCGCAGGATCGGCCGCCGGCGCGGGCGGAGTCTGCTCGGGCGCCGCGCCGGAGCTGCCGAGGGGGCCTCCGGTGTGCGGTGCCGCGGGGCGCTGCGAGGGTGTGTTCTGCCCGTCAACCACCTGCCCGAGCCTACCGCCCGAAAGCCAGATCGCCGCCGATGGATGTGATCACGATCGGGCCCGGAGAACCTCGCAGTTGCGTTGCGGCGGATCATCGCCGCGCGACCTACCCTGTCCGCATGCCGCGATACGACTTCCGGTGTGGCCGTGTGGAAGCCGGCTGCGTGACCGGGGAACCACTCGACCTGATCCCGCCGGCCGGCCGGAGCGCGCCGCGATCGTCGTGAACCGCGCGGCGATCGTCGTGAACCGCGGATCGCGCCCGGCACGTGTGGGCGGTGCGGGCACCCGCCGGCGGCATCGCGAACGTCCAATGAGAGTGATCGACCGATGACGGCCCGGAGTCGCACAGGTGACCCGTCGGGGGACATCCGTTCGGCTCGGCGGAAATGGCCGCTCGCCGCGTGA
>CAKUMG010000241.1 GCA_934667465.1 uncultured Actinoplanes sp.
GCGGCGGCGCGGCGCCGGTCACCGGGTCGCCGGCCGGTGCGGCCGCGGGCGCCGCAGTGCCGCCGGGGGTCGCGAAGGCCATCGTCGGATCCTCGCCCGCCGGCGGCGCCTGAGGATCCGGGGCGGGCGGGGCCGGGGGAGGCGGCGGGGCCGCGGAGGGAAACGGCAGCGACCGCCCGTTGCGCTTGAGCACGACCACGGTGCACCCGATCACCACCGCGGCCAGCAGCGTGGCGCGGAAGCCGTCGCGGACGACGAAGACGAAGGTGAACAGCGTCGCCGCGCCGAGCAGCACGACGGAGAGCGGCTTCATGGCGGAGCGGCCCCGGCCCAGCAGCGACTCGGCCGGGGAGACGGCGTCGTTCTCGGCGGGGATGAGCAGCCAGCCGAGCAGATAGAGGAGCACGCCGACGCCGCCGAAGAAGCCGAGCACGGCGAGCAGCACGCGCCAGAGCACCGGGTCGGTGTTGGTGGCGCGGCCGACGGCGCCGGACACGCCGGCGAGGTAGCGGCCCTGCGCGGGCCGGGTCAGCTTCTCCCGGGACCAGGAGGGCCCGTCGGCACCCGCGCCGAACCACGGCGGCGGGTTCCCCGGCGGCGGGGGCGGCGGTGTGCCGCCCGGAGGCGGCGGGGCAGCTTCGTCGGTCATGGCTCCGATACTGGCGCCCCCGGCACCCGGCGGGCATCAGGCGCCGACCCTGACCCCACCCTGAGATCCGGGACCCCTCCGGATAGGGGTGTTACCCCGTAGCCCCGGCCCCGCGGGCGTGTGACGATCGGGAGGTGGCCCGACGAGGGCACCGAACCGACCCCGAGGAGCAGCGATCACTGCCGCCGCCGCACCACCGCAGACGCGCCGCCTCTACCGGCCGCGCGACCATCGCGTGATCGCGGGCGTGGCTTCCGGGATCGCGCGGCACCTCGGCGTGTCCGTCACCGTCGTGCGGATCGCGCTGGTCGTGCTGCTCGGCTTCAACGGCCTCGGGCTGCTGCTCTATGCGGTCTTCTGGGCCGTGCTGCCGCAGCAGCTGCCCGACGGCACCGAGCAGCCGCCCCGCGATCTTGCCCTCCTTCTCCCGTTCGGTGCCATCGGCGTCGGCGTGCTGCTGCTGCAGAATCTGCTCTTCGGCGACAAGGGCGTGGCGAGCACGCTCGGCTGGCTGGTCGCGGTGATCGCGCTCGGCGCCGGCGTCATCTGGCACCAGTCCGACCCGGCGCGCCGCGGGCACTGGGCCGACAGCCCGCAGGCGCCCTGGCTGGCCGCCGTGGTGGCCGAGAGCGACCGCCGGTCGTTCCTGTTCCGCTTCATCGGCGGCGGCGTGCTGGTCGCGGTCGGGGTGATCGGCGTGCTCGCGGTCTACGCACCGGCCGGCAGCCTCACCGCGGTCTTCAACGGCGTGATCTTCGCGCTGGTCGGCCTGCTCGGCGTCGGCGTGGTGGTGGCGCCGCTGCTCTGGCGCACGTTCGGCCAGCTGCGCAGCGAGCGCGAGGGCCGCATCCGCGAGCAGGAGCGTGCCGAGGTCGCGGCGATGATCCACGACCAGGTGCTGCACACGCTCGCGCTGATCCAGCGCAACTCGGCCGACATCAAGGAGGTCCAGCGGCTGGCGCGGGGCCAGGAGCGGTCGCTGCGCAA
This sequence comes from uncultured Actinoplanes sp., assembly GCA_934667465.1. GTDB lineage: Bacteria > Actinomycetota > Actinomycetes > Mycobacteriales > Micromonosporaceae > Actinoplanes. The sequence continues at coordinate 1,637 of CAKUMG010000241.1, forward strand.
CTGGCTCTACAAGCCCTCCGCGTCGCCGACGGAACGGTTCGCGGCGGCGCTCGAGCAGGCCGCGGCCGAGGTCGAGGACACGTACGCGATCGGGGTCGAGACCGTCGTCGTGGGCGACACGCCGTGCGACGAGCGGGTGGCCGCGCTGGTCGCCGCGGCCCGCGAAGCCCTGGTCAACGCCGCCCGGCACGCCGGCGTGGAGACCGTCTCGCTCTATGCCGAGGTGGAGGACGACGAACTGAGCGTGTTCGTCCGCGACCGGGGCAAGGGCTTCGATCCCGGCACGGTCGAGGAGACGCGGCACGGGGTGCGTGGTTCGATCATCGGAAGGATGCAGCGGCACGGCGGCAAGGCCGTGATCCGCAGTGCCGCGGGGGAGGGCACCGAGGTCCGCCTGACACTGCCCGCCTCGCGCGACGGCGTCACAGCAGCGAAGGAGAACGCACGATGACCGAGAGCACCACGGCACCCGGGGAGGGTCGCCGGCTGACCGTCTTCCTCGTCGACGACCACGCCATGTTCCGGGCCGGCGTCCGCGCCGAGCTCGGCGCCCATGTCGACGTGGTGGGCGAGGCGAGCACCGTCGCCGAGGCGGTCACCCGCATCTCGGCCCTGCTGCCCGACGTCGTGCTGCTCGACGTGCACATGCCCGACGGCGGCGGCCGCGCGGTGCTGGAGGCCATGCGCCGCTCGCACCCCCAGGTCCGGTTCCTGGCGCTGTCGGTCTCCGACGCCGCCGAGGACGTGATCGGGCTCATCCGCGCCGGCGCCCGCGGCTACGTGACCAAGACGATCTCCCCCGACGAGCTCGCGGCGGCGGTGCGCCGGGTGGCCGACGGCGACGCGGTGTTCAGCCCGCGGCTGGCCGGCTTCGTGCTCGACGCGTTCGCGTCCCGCCCCGACGTGCAGGTCGCCGACCCCGAGCTCGACCAGCTCACCAACCGGGAGCGCGAGGTGCTGCGGCTGCTGGCCCGGGGCTATGCCTACAAGGAGATCGCGAAGGAGCTCTACATCTCCATCAAGACCGTGGAGACGCACGTGTCCAACGTCCTGCGCAAGCTCCAGATGAGCAACCGCTACGAGCTGTCACGGTGGGCCGCGGACCGACGGTTGGTCTGAACGTCATCAACCGTGCGGTCAGGCATTTTCGTCATTCGGCGGGCAAAACCGGACACTGCGTTACGTGATGTTTCCGGGGTGCTACAGGTTTCGCAAAACCGCAGGTCAGCGGCGCAAGGTTGACCGAAAGTATGATGCTGACCGGGCGGGCGACCCGTATCGGGCTAATATCGGCTTGATAACGGCCCCGTCGTCGGCTACTGCCGCTGTGTAAGGGTTGCTCCTACTCACACACACCCCTCGTGAGCGCCCCTGAAGGAGTTACTCCCATGTTTGGGAATCGCCCGTGGAAGATGGCGGTCGGCGCGACCGCCGTCGCCCTGTTGGCCGCCGGTTGTTCCGGTGGAGGGTCGGAAGACAGCGACTCGAGTGCCAACAACGTCGTCGTCGGCATCGCCGAGCCGCAGCACCTGATCCCGTCGAACACGACGGAGACCGGTGGCGCGCAGGTGCTCGAGGCGCTGTTCTACCCGCTCGTCAACTTCGACGCGCAGAACAAGCCGGTCGAGGTCGCGGCCGAGTCCATCACCTCGGACGACAACAAGGTGTGGACCGTCAAGCTGAAGCCGGGCTTCACCTTCCACAACGGTGAGGCCGTCACGTCGGACAGCTACATCGACGCCTGGAACTACGGCGCCTACGCCCCGAACGGCCAGGGCGCGTCGTACTTCTACGAGCGCATCGAGGGCTACGCCGACCTCCAGTCGGAGGACCCGGACGGCGAGGACGGCCCGCAGAAGGCCCCCGAGCCCAAGGCCAAGACCCTCACCGGTCTGAAGAAGGTCGACGACACGACCTTCACCGTCACGCTGTCGGCCGCGTTCGCGGGCTGGGAGTCCGTGATGGGCTACACGGCGTTCCTGCCGCTGCCCAAGGCCGCCTTCTCGGCCCCCGGCGTCATCGCCGACGGCTTCGAGGACGCGATCGTCGGCAACGGCCCCTTCAAGATGAAGGGCACCTGGGAGCACGACTCGCAGATCGTGACCGAGAAGGTCGCCGACTTCAAGGGCACCCAGCCCAAGGTCGACGGCGTCACCTTCAAGATCTACCAGGACCCGAAGGCGGAGTACGCGGACCTCACCGCGGGCAACGTCGACGTCCAGGCCTCGATCCCGATCGAGTCCCTCGCGTCCGCCCCGGGCGACCTGGGTGACCGCTTCCAGAAGAGCCCGAGCTCGTCGTTCCAGTTCGTCGGCTTCCCGCTCTTCCAGGACGAGTACAAGAACCTCGACGTCCGCCGGGCGATCTCCATGGCCATCAACCGCCAGGAGATGACCGACCAGATCTTCCTCGGCTCGCAGACGCCGGCCACCGGCTTCGTGTCCCCGGCCGTCGCCGGCTACACCGAGAACGTCTGTGGCGACAACTGCAAGTACGACGCCGCCGCGGCCAAGGCCCTGTTCGACGCCGCGCCGGAGCCCAAGCCGAAGACGATCCAGATCTCCTACAACGTCGACGGTAACCACAAGGCGTGGGTCGACGCCATGTGCAACCAGGTCAAGGCGTCCCTCGGCGTCGACTGCACCGGCGTCGGCGAGCCCAAGTTCGCCGACCTGCTGAACAAGGTCGAGAAGAAGGACCCGGTCGGCCTCATCCGCCTCGGCTGGGTCATGGACTACCCGCTGATGGAGAACTACCTCGGCCCGCTGTACAGCACCGACGGTTCCTCGAACTACTACGGTTACGCCAACCCGGAGTTCGACGCGCTCGTCAAGGAGGGCTCGGCGGCCGCGACGACCGACGAGGCCATCGCGAAGTGGCAGGAGGCCGAGAAGCTTCTCGCCCGCGACATGCCGGTTGTCCCGCTGCGGTTCGGCCAGAACACCTTCGGCTTCTCCGAGAAGGTCACCAATGTGAAGGTCGACACCTTCACCAAGGTCGACCTGTACAACATCGAAGTTGTCAAGTGATCTGATCCGTTAGTGCGGTGTTGGCGCCACGGTGGATATGAAACCGTGGCGCCATCACTGTGTTCCCCCACTACAGCTGCCGGGCCCACGACGCGCGGCGGCGCATCTTCCGCGGAAGAGGCTAAATCCGTATGTTCCGCTATACAGTGCGGCGCCTACTCCAGATGGTCCTGACCTTCTTCGGGGCCACCTTTCTGGTGTATGCGCTCATGTTCGCCAACCAGAATGACCCCATTCAGGCGTTGGTGGGCGAGAAGCCCGTTCCCGACAACGTGCGACAGGCTCTGACCGAGCGTTACCACCTCGACGAGCCGTTCATCGTCCAGTACTGGTACTACCTCAAGGGCATGCTGACGGGTGACTTCGGTACGTCGCTGACGAACCGCAAGATCCTGGACATGATGGAGCAGGCCTGGCCTGTGACCCTCAAGCTCGCCCTGATCGCGATCGTGATCGCCGCCACCATCGCGATTCTGGCCGGCGTCATCTCCGGCGTCCGCCGCGGCAGCATCTTCGACAACTCGACGCTGGTGATCACCCTGGTGATCCTGGCGCTGCCGATCGTCGTGCTCGCGCCGATCGCCCAGCTGATCTTCGCGACGAAGCTCGGCTGGTTTCCCCCGACAGCGGGCGCCAATCCGTCTTTCTGGGCGCTGTTGCTGCCCGCTCTCGTGCTGGGCACCGGCGTCATCGCCACGGAGCTGCGGGTCACCCGCGCCTCGGTCGCCGAGAACCTGCGCTCCGACTACGTTCGCACCGCGCGCGCCAAGGGTCTGTCGAACAAGCGGGTGATCGGCGTGCACGTGCTGCGCAACTCGCTGATCCCCGTCATCACGCTGATCGGCGTCGACATCGGCGCGCTGATGTCGGGCGCGATCGTCACCGAGGGCGTCTTCAACGTCCCCGGAGTGGGCTTCAACCTCGCGCGAGGCATCCGCACGGAGGACGGCCCGCTCGTGGTCGGCTTCGTCAGCCTCCTGGTCATCGTCTTCCTGGTCGTGAACCTTCTGGTCGACCTGCTGTACGCCGCCCTCGACCCGAGGATCCGCTATGAGTAATCCCGAAGCAATCGCCAGCGCGGCGGGCCCGTCGGGTCAGCCCATGATGGAGCCCAAGCACGCCGGCAAGAAGGACAAGCCCCGCAGCCTCGCCGGCGACGCCTGGATCGATCTGCGCCGCAACAAGATCTTCTGGATCGCCGCGGTCCTCGTGGTGCTCATCCTCACGATGGCGTCATTCCCGGCGCTGTTCACCTCGGCGGACCCCCGCGACTGCGCCCTGTCCCGTCAGCACGACGGTGCGTCGGGCGGCGCGTTCTTCGGCTTCGACTACCAGGGCTGCGACACCTACGCCCGCACGATCTACGGCACGCGCAACTCGATCCAGGTCGCGCTCGTCGCGACGCTGATCTCCGGCGTCATCGGCCTGATCTTCGGCCTGGCCACCGGCTACTTCGGCCGCTGGATCGACGCGGTCCTGTCCCGCTTCATCGACATCCTGCTCGGCGTGCCGTTCCTGCTCGCCGCGATCGTGCTCGCCAAGCGCTTCAACGCCGACGCGGGCGGCGACGGCAAGCTCGCCGTCATGATCACGCTGGGTGTGCTCGGCTGGACCACGGCGGCCCGCATCATGCGGTCCTCGGTGATCACCGCCAAGAACCAGGACTACGTCGCGGCGGCCCGGATGCTCGGCGCCGGCCCCGGCCGGCTGATGATGCGGCACATCCTGCCCAACTCGATCGCGTCCTTCATCGTGGTGCTCACGATCCTGCTGGGCACCAACATCGCCAGCGAGGCGACGCTCTCGTTCCTGGGTGTCGGCCTCAAGCCCGGTGCCATCTCGTGGGGCATCGCGATCGCGGACGCCGGGCCGTTCGTGCGCGTCGCGCCCGAGCCGCTGATCTGGCCGTCGGTGTTCCTGGCGGTCACGGTGCTGGCCTTCATCATGCTGGGCGACGCGATCCGCGACGCCTTCGACCCGAAGCTGCGGTGATCACATGACCGACATCAAGGCGGACATCGACGCCCTGCCCGGGCTCGACCCGCAGGCGCCGCTGCTCGAGATCAACGACCTGCACGTGGAGTTCCGCACCCGCGAGGGTGTGGCCAAGGCGGTCAACGGCGCCAACTTCCTGCTGGGTGCCGGCGAGACCCTGGCGATCCTGGGTGAGTCGGGCTGCGGCAAGTCCGTGACCGCGCAGGCGATCATGGGCATCCTCGACAGCCCGCCCGGGTTCATCACCCAGGGTGAGGTGAAGTACCGCGGCGTCGACCTGCTCAAGCTGCCCGAGAGCGCGCGCCGCAAGGTCCGCGCCAACCGGATCGCGATGATCTTCCAGGACGCCCTCTCCGCGCTGAACCCGGTCTTCTCGGTCGGGTACCAGATGAGCGAGCTGTTCCGGGTGCACCGCGGCATGTCCCGCGCGGACGCCAAGAAGCGCTCCATCGAGCTGCTCGACCAGGTCAAGATCCCGGCCGCCAAGGCCCGGATCGGCGACTACCCGCACCAGTTCTCCGGCGGTATGCGCCAGCGCGTGATGATCGCGATGGCGCTGGCGCTGGACCCCGAGGTGCTGATCGCCGACGAGCCCACCACGGCGCTCGACGTGACTGTGCAGGCGCAGATCATGGGCCTGCTCGCGGACCTGCAGCAGCAGCGCAACATGGGCCTCATCCTGATCACGCACGACATGGGCGTCGTGGCGGACGTGGCGGACCGGATCTCCGTCATGTACGCGGGCAAGGTGGTCGAGGAGGCGGGGGTCTACGACATCTACTCGCGCCCCGCCCACCCGTACGCGAAGGCCCTGCTCGAGTCGATCCCGCGGCTCGACATGAAGGGCCAGCAGCTCAACGTGATCCGCGGCCTGCCGCCGGCGCTGACGGCGATCCCCAAGGGCTGCGCGTTCAACCCGCGGTGCGCATATGCGCAGGACGTCTGCCGGCAGGACCCGCCGCCACCGCAGTACACCGTCGCACCGGACCGCACGGCCCGGTGCCACTTCTGGCGGGACGTGGTCGGCGATGAGTGACCGCACGCTGTGCCGGAAGGGCATGAC
>CAKUMG010000242.1 GCA_934667465.1 uncultured Actinoplanes sp.
GGACGATGCCGTGCAGCTCGGCGGGGTCGTAGCGTGGCGGCAGCGGGGCGCGCAGCGCCAGCCCGGCCGGCAGGTTCGCGACCACCCGGCCCGCCCCGAACGCGGTGACGATCGTGCCGAGCAGGCCGGCCGCGATCCCGTACCGGTCGAGGAAGAGCGGCAGCACCGGGACCACCACTCCCCAGGTCATCTGCGCCGCCGCGATCAGGGCACAGACCAGGACGGTCTGCCGGCGCATCAGACGGCGAGGTTCTCGCGCAGGGTGCGGCCGGGGTATCGCGGCGCGAGGGCTCCCCGGCGGCGCAGCTCGGGCACGAGCAGCTCGGCGAGGTCGGCGTAGCCCGACGGCATGGCCAGGGGGCTCGACAGCATGTAGCCGCCGCGCTCGCCGGTGACCGCGAAGTTCTCCTGCAGCGCGTCGGCGACCGTGGCCGGGTCCCCGCACAGCGTGTGGTCGAGACCGGTGGCGCTGCGCCAGCCGTGCTCGAAGAACTCCGTACGCGTCATCTCGTAGTCCTCGCCGTGCTCGGCGAGCAGCGTGCCGATCAGCCCGCCGGGGGAGGCCTGCGCCGCGGCGGCCTGCCGCCGGAGCTCGCCGAGCGGGAACTTCGCCGGCAGCGTGGAGAAGTCGATGCCCGCGTTGTGCGACAGGAACGCGCCCACCGCCTCCTCGCTCCAGAAGCTCAGCACCTCCTCGCGCCGGGCCTGCGCCTCCGCGGCGGTCCGGCCGACGATGACCTGGGTGGCCCAGAGGATGCCGACCGTCGCCGGGTCGCGGCCCTGCCCGGTCAGCGCCTCGTCGAGCATCGTGCGGTGCCGCTGCTGGGAGGCGACGCTGCCGCCGAACCCGAAGATCAGGTCGGCGAAGCGGGCCGAGGCGGCGATGCCGCGCGGCGAGTTGCCGGCCTGCACCAGCACCGGCGCCACCTGCGGGCTGGGCACGCTGGGCAGCGGACCGCGGACGTCGAAGAACCGCCCGTGGTGGTCGATCGGCGCGACCTTCGCCGGGTCCGCGAAGCGGCCGGTGGCCCGGTCGCGGACGATCGCGTCCGGTGCCACCGACGCCCACAGCCCCTGGCAGACGTCGATGAACTCCTCCATGCGCTCGTAGCGCAGGCCGTGCTCCATGAGCTTGTCGAAGCCGTAGTTGGCGGCATCGGCGCTGCGGGTGGACGCGACCACGTTGAACGCGATCCGCCCGCCGGTCACGTGGTCGAGCGAGTTGAGCAGCCGGGCCACGTAGAACGGGTGCATGAACGTCGAGGAGTAGGTCAGCCCGAACCCGATGTGCTCGGTCGCCGTGGCCATCGCCGCGATGATCGGGCTCATGTCGTGCCGGGGCCACTGCACGCCCCACTCGACGGCGGCGTCGATCGAGCCGCGCCAGGTGTCGGGGATGCCGGTGCCGTCGCCGAAGAACAGCATGTCGATGCCCGCGCGCTCGGCGGTGCGCGCCAGCTCCATGTACATGCGCACGTCGGGGAAGTCGAGCCCGACCCAGGAGCCGTCGCGCGCCCACCGGCCCTCGGTGTGCGCGAAGGACAGGTCCAGCGCCAGGTGCATGCCGCTCATCGGGTCGCCTCCTCGAACAGGCCGGTCAGCTCGGTCGTGTCGGTCAGCACGGCGACGTTGAGCGCGAGCTGCTCCAGGGCGGCGTGGTGCACGTCGGGGTCGTACGCGGCGACGGCGTCCTGCGGCAGGAGCACCGGGAACTCGCGCTGGAACGCGTCAGTCGCGGTGGCGGCCACGCAGCACTCGGTGGTCAGCCCGCAGACGGCGAGCCAGCCGATGCCGGCCGCGCGCAGCTGCTCCTCCAGCGTGGTGCCGGCGAAGCCGCTGTAGCCGCGCTTGACCACGCGCAGCTCGCCGGGCTCGGGCGCCATCGCGTACCACTCGGCGCCGGGGGTGCCGACCACGCACGGGTTGTCCTCGGGCTTGCTGCCGTGGAACCAGTCGCTGACCTGCCACGGCCGTGCGGGGTCACTGCCGAGTTCGACCCAGACGACGGGTACGCCGAAGCGGCGCGCCACGGCGACCAGTGCCGCGCTGCGGTCCACCGCCTTCGCCACCGCCGCGAGGTCCGGCTGGTAGTCCGCGATCATCGCGGGGTCGGCGAACGAGCGCTGCACGTCGACCACGACCAGGCCGGGCCGGGGCGGCAGCGTGGCGAGCTGCCGGTCGCGCAGCGCGCTCATTCCGCCGCTCGCAGCGCGGGCAGCACGGTCTCGCCGAACGGCAGCAGGTCGGCGTGGTAGTCCGGGAAGATCAGCATCAGCCCGTCCAGCTCCGCCTCGGTCACGATCTGCTGGATGTGCGAGACGACCGTGTCCACGCTGCCGGTCACGTACGGCGTCTGGAACGCCTCGGTGCCGGTCGCGCCGTCCGCCCAGGCCCGCGCGGTGTCGGCGGGGATGCCCCACGACGTGCGCATGTTGATCAGGGCGGTCCTGTCGAGGCCCTCGGAGTAGCGCGCCGCCTTGGCCGCGGCCGCGTCGTCGGTCTCGTCGAGGACCACGGTCAGCATCGAGTACGTCTTGCACGAGCGGCCGTACTCGGCGCTCTTGTCGTGCACGAAGCGCGAGAACTCACCCATCTGCGCCAGGTTGTCGGCGCTCAGGAACGCGCCGTCGGCGTAGCGGGCCTGGAAGTCGCGGCCCTTCTCGGACCGGCCGGCGCTGATGATCGACGGGCGGGTCGCCGGGTGCGGGCGCGACTCGCAGCCGTCGAGCGTGAAGAAGTCGCTCTTCATGGTCACCGCGTCCTCGGTCCAGAGCCGGGTGACGGCCTCGGTCCACTCCTCGGTCATCCGGTACCGCTCGGCGTGCGACAGCGCCGGGTCCCAGAGGCCCATCTGCTCGAACTCCGCGGCGTACGAGCCGTTGACGATGTTCATGCCCGCCCGGCCGCCGGAGACGTCCTGCAGCGTGGTGAACATCTTCGCGGCGATCGCCGGGTGGTGGACGTTGGCGTGCATGGTCGCCCAAATCTTCACCCGCTCGGTCGCCTCGGCGAGCGCGGACATCAGCGTCATCGACTCGAGGGTCTGGCCCCAGTGGTCGGTGGTGCCGCCGAAGCCCTTCCACTTCGCCATGGACATGATGAAGTCCAGGCCGATCGACTCGGCGTCGACGGCGACCTTGCGGTTGTACGCGTACGTCGCCTCGGGGTGCGGTGCCGTTTCGGAGAGCATCCAGCCGCCGTTACCGATCGGGAGGAAGACTCCGTACTCCTTGGCCGTCATGGTTGTCCGGCTCCTTTCTGTCACTGCTGGTGATGCGCTTACGGAGCGGGCCAGATCAGCTTGTCACCGTCGTGGATGTTCGCGATGAAATCGGGCCGGAATGCGGCCTGTGCCTGTTCCGGCGTGATCTCCGTGAGGGCGTGTTCGTTGAGCATGGTGGCCGTCGCGGCGACGTTGGCGGTGTCGATCGCGCCGAGCGGCGTCCCGGCCGCCCGGCCCTGCGCGACGATGCCGGTCTCGGTCTTCCAGATGGCCGCGTTGGCGTCCTTGTCGTAGGGCGCGTCGCCGGTGAGTTCCGCCGTCGCCTCGACGCACTCGGCGGCGTGGGTGAGGCAGTGTTCGTACGCGTGCAGCGCCGCCCGCAGCACGTCCTCGACCGCCGCCGGGTAGCGCTCGGCGAACTCCGGGTTGACCGCCATCGAGCCGAGCGAGCCCGGGACCTGGAAGTCGGCAGGCTTCCACACCGTCACCTTCTCGCCCCGCGCCGCGAGCTGCACCGGCTCGTTGGAGACGAAGCCGGTCAGCGACTTCACCTGGCCCGCGGGCAGGATCGACGGGTCGTAGCCGACCACGCTCTGCCGGATCGAGTCGACGTCCGCGCCCGCCTTGGCCAGCATCGCCTGCACGCCGACCGGCATCGCGCCCTTCTGGCCGAGCTTCGTCCCGTCGAGCTGCTTGAGGTCCGTGACCTCCGGCATCGTCATCAGGACCTCGAGCCCGTCGTTCGAGTACGACGACACGCCCAGCACCTCGATGTAGTGGAAGACCGAGGTGAGGATGTCCTGCTGGCTGACCGGGCTGAACGTGGCGTGCCCGGCGGCGAGCCGCTTGGTGTTGCGCAGCACGTCGCCGTCGCCGGCTTCCAGGGTCACGTCCAGGCACAGGTCGTCGAAGAAGCCGAGCTTCTCCGCCGCGGCGTACTCCAGGATGGAGGCCGAGGCCTGCCACTGATATCCGGACAGGTAGACGATCTCCCCGGCCGCCTTGTTCTGCTCGCACCTCTCGTCGGAGATGAGCGCCCCGGCCGAGCGGGCCGGGGTCACGGTCTCGTCGTCGGCGGAGCAGGCGGCGGTGGAGCCGAACACCAGGGCGGACGTGGCCGCGGCGAGCGCGGCGCGGATCCGGTGGGTCACGGGGCGGGCCAGATCAGCTTGTCGCCGTCGTAGATGTTCTTCAGGTGCTGCGGTGCGAACTCGGCCTGCGCGTCGGCGTCCGCGATGGTCGTGCCCGTGTACTTGTTGAGCAGCGCCACCAGCGCGGAGACGTTGGCGGTGTCGATGGTGCCGAGCGCGGTGCCCGCGGCCTGGCTGTCCCGGATGACCTTCGCCTCGGTCTGCCAGATCGCCGTGTTCGACGCCTCGTCGTAGCCGGCGCCGGTCAGGTCGGAGGCGGCCTTCACGCACGGGGCGGCGTCGGTCTCGCAGGCGGCGAACGCGTGCAGCCCGGCGCGCAGGAAGTCCTCGACCGCGGTCGGGTGCTTCGCCGCGAAGTCCGGGTTGACGGCCATCGCGCCGAGCGAACCGGGCACCTTGTAGTCGTACGGGCGCCAGACGGTCACGTCGGTCTTGGCGGCCTTGAGCTGGTTGGGCTCGTTGGAGATGAAGCCGGTCAGCGACTTGACCTGCCCGCGCGGCAGGATCGTCGGGTCGTAGCCGACCACGACCTGCTTGATCGAGTCGTACTTCGCGCCCGCCTCGACGAGCATGGCCTGCACGCCGACCGGCATGGCGCCCTTCTGGCCCAGCGTGGTGCCGTCGAGCTGCTTGAGGTCGGTGACGTCGGGCATCGTCATGAGGATCTCGAGGCCGACGTTGGAGTACGACGAGATGCCCTGCACCTTGATGCCGTTGGCGTTCGCGGACAACACGTCCTGCTGGCTGACCGGGCTGAAGGTGACCTTGCCGGCGGCGAGCAGCTTGGTGTTCTGCGCGGTGTCGCCGGTGCCGGGCTGCATCTCGACGTCGAGGCAGAGCGCGTCGAAGTAGCCGAGCTTGTCCGCGGCGGCGTACTCCAGGATGGAGGCCGAGGCCTGCCACTGGTAGCCGGACAGGTAGGTGATGGGGCCGGCGGCCTTGTTCTTGGCGCAGCGGTCGGCGGAGATCGCCGTGCCGGCCGAGGCGCCCGGCGACGCGCTGTCGTCGTCGCCGGCCCCGCAGCCGGACGCGACGGCCAGCAGGGCGGCGGACGCGGCCACCAGCGACGTGCGGATCCGATATCTCATGAGAAACACTCCCGGTTCGTGACAAGCGGGTGGCAGGGATTCGCCGTCCGGTCGCCGGACGGCGTCGTGCGGGGGAGGCGATCAGCCGTCGGCGCCCTGGCGGGTCTCGTGCCAGTGCAGGACCCGCCGCTCGAGCAGGGTCACGCAGAGCAGCAGGGCCGAGCCGAGCAGCGCCAGGATCGCGATCGACGCGTAGATCGCGGCGAGCCGGTTCATCGACGACGCGAGGCTGATCGCCGTGCCGAGGCCGTCGGAGGAGCCGGCGGCGGACATCTCCGCGACGACCGCGCCGACCACCGACAGCGGGAACACGATCCGCAGCGCCGCGAACAGGTACGGCATCGCCATCGGGATCCGGATGAACCAGAGCGTCTCCAGGCGCGAGGCGTGCACCGTCTTGTAGACCTGCAGCACCGGCTGCGGCACCGCGCGCAGCCCCATCGCCGTGTTGATCAGGATCGGGAAGAAGCAGATCAGCCCGGTCACGATCAACTTGGGCGCGGCGCCGAACCCGAACGCCACCACCAGGGCCGGGGCGATGGCCACCAGCGGCGTGACATTGAGGATCACCGCGACCGGCATGATGGCCCGCCGGGCGAGCGGGAACTCGCTGATCAGCAGCGCCAGCAGGAACGCGCACACCAGCCCGAGCGCGAGCCCGCCCAGCGCCTCCTGCAAGGTCACCAGCGCGTTGTGCACGAAGTAGTCGGCGTCCTCGGCGAGGGTCGCCCCGATGTCACCGAGCGGAGGCAACAGGTACGGCATCTCGTGCGCGCCCCACTGCCAGAGCGCGCCCAGCGCCGCCAGCATGAGGACCAGCGGCAGCCACATCGCCGGGCGCAGGAACCCCAGGCGCGGGCGCCACAGGGCGCGGGTCACCGGCGGGACCGCTGTCAGTTCCGGTTCGGCCGTCATGCGGGGTTCCCCTGGAAGGCGCCGCGCAGGCGGTCGCGGACGAGGTCCTCGTAGTGGTGGAACTCCGGGGTCTTGAGCAGTGCCGCGCCGCGCGGGCGGGGCAGGTCCACGTCGATCACGTCGGTGATCCGGCCCGGCCGCGGCGCCATCACCACGATCCGGTCGGAGAGCCGGACGGCCTCGCTGACCGAGTGCGTGACGAACAGGACCGTGGCCTGCAGCTCGTCCCAGAGGTCGAGCAGCTGCTCCTGCAGGCTCTCCCGGGTGAACTCGTCGAGCGCGGAGAACGGCTCGTCCATCAGCAGCACGTCGGGGCGCAGGCCGAAGGCCCGCACGATCGCCACGCGCTGCTGCATGCCGCCCGACAGCTGGGCCGGCAGCTTGTGGGCCACGTCGCGCAGCCCCGCCTTGCCGAGCAGCTCCAGCATCGACGGTCCCGGGGGAGTGGCCCGTCGGCGTCCGGCGGACCGGTTGACCCGGGCCGGCAGCGTCACGTTCTTGAGCACCGACAGCCAGGGCAGCAGGGCCGGGGTCTGCGGCACGAAGCCGAGCATCTTGGCCGCGGCCGCCTCGGCGGGGCTGACGCCGCACACCCGCACGGTGCCCCGGTCCGGGTTCTCGAGCCCGGCGACCAGGCGCAGCAGGGTGGACTTGCCGCAGCCGCTGGGGCCGATCACGCTGACGAAGCTGCCCGCCTCGACGGTCAGGTCGACGTCGTTGAGGGCGATCATCTCGCCGCCGCCGCGGGCCGGATAGACCCGCCGGGCGCCGGTGACGCCGATGGATACGCCGTCCGGGACGGCGGTCATGCGCGAACCCTCCGGTCCACGCCACGAAGTGCAGGCATATCGGTCTCCAGACATCCGGCCGACGAAACTCGGGTGGGATCACCCGCATTCACCGTAGTGAATAAGTTTCAGGTCACAGGAGCCCGAGAGCGTGCGAGACGAATACGAAGATGTGACTCGCGAGACCCAAGCTGAGAGAAAGGTAGGGACGGTGTGAGTCCGGCTTGTCGAGCCGCCGTTTCGGCCCGGTTAACTGTGGATCTTCAGGCGCCCACCCGCACGGGTGACACCAGCGGCGCTGCGCCGCAGGTCGGGGCCGCACCCGGGCGTTCGGGGGATGACGCTCCCCGCGCGGGTGACGTAATCAATGTCTACCGGTGGACGGGCGGACGGGAGGCAGGTCTGGATGGGTGGTCGGCAGGCGTACGCGGCAGCGCTCGAGCGGGTCCTCGCGGCGGCCCGGCCGCCGTCCGGGCCCGCCGCCGTCGAACGCGCCATCGGCCTGCTCGCCGGGCGGACCGGGTGCCGGCTCGCCGAGGCGCACCGGCACCTGC
>CAKUMG010000243.1 GCA_934667465.1 uncultured Actinoplanes sp.
ACCTAGGCCCGCCCCACCGAGGCCCGCCCCACCTAGGCCCGCCCCACCTAGGCCCGCCCCGCCGAGGGCCGTCCCACCGAGGCCCGCCCCGCCGAGGCCCGCCTCACCGAGGCCCGCCCCACCTAGGCCCGCCCCGCCGAGGGCCGCCTCACCGAGGCCTGCCCCGCCGAGGGCCGTCCCACTTCGGCCCGCTCCGGCGAGGGCCGCTCCACCGAAGCCCGCTCCATCGATGGTCGCCCCACCGAGGCCCGTCCTGCCGAGAACCACAACGCAGCCCGCCCCGCCGACGGTCAGCCCACCGGAGGCCGCCCCGCCTGAGGGCGCGCTTGCGGGCGCCCGAAGAAGCCGGCCCCCACCGACGACCGGAAAGCGCACCGCTCAAGCGGACGCGCGAACCACCAGCTCGGTCGGCAGCACAACCGCAATCGGCACATCCGCCCGCTCCTCGACCAGCGCGAGCACCTGCCGTGCCATCGTCCGCCCCATCTCGACGATCGGCTGCCGCACGGTGGTCAGCGGCGGATCGCTGAAGCGGCTGATCTCCACGTCGTCGAAGCCGATGACCGCCACGTCCTCCGGGACCCGCCGCCCCGCCTCGTGCAGCGCGTGCAGCGCGCCGTGGGCCATCATGTCCGAGGCGACGAAGACGGCGTCGAGCCCGGGGTCCGCGGCGAGCAGCCGGCGCATCGCCCGCACGCCCGACTCGCGGGTGAAGTCGCCGGCCTCGACCAGTTCGGGCAGGCCCGCCTCGCCGAGGGCGGTCCGGTAGCCGGCGAGCCGGTCGACGCCCGCGACCATGTCCTGCGGGCCGGCGACCGTGGCGATCCGGCGGCGGCCCAGGCGCAGCAGGTGGCGGACGGCCGAGGCGACGCCGCCTATGTGGTCGACGTCGACGTACGGCACGGCGGGCGCGCCGGGCGGCGTGAGGGGCCGGCCGCTGCACACGACCGGGATGCGGAGCCGGGAGAGCACCCCGGGCAACGGGTCGGCGCCGTGCATCGAGGCGAACATGACGCCGTCGACGTGCCCGGCCATGGCGTAGCGCTCGACCCGGCCGTGGCTCGCCGACGAGCCGGCCATCATCAGCACCAGCTGCTTGTCGGCGGCCTCGAGCTCGCTGCTCACCCCGCGGATGATCGCGGGGAAGAACAGGTCGTCGGAGAAGACCCGGTTGGCGGTCTCCGGCAGGATCAGCGCGATCGACTCGGTCCGCTGGGTCACCAGGCTGCGTGCCGCCTGGTTGGGCACGTAGCCGAGCTCCTCGACCGCCTGGTTGACCGCGTCGCGGATCGTCGCCGCGACGGTGGTCGAGCCGTTGACGACGCGGGAGACGGTCGCACGCGACACCCCGGCACGCCGGGCCACCGCTTCGAGCGTGGGCCGCTCCCGCGTCACCATTCAGCTCACTCCTCGCTACCGGCCTCGTCGCTGAGGCCGTTCCGGCGGATCACCTCGCTGTACCACTTCGCGCTGCGCTTGGGGGTGCGCTGCTGCGTGGCGTAGTCCACATGCACCAGACCGAAGCGCATGTTGTAGCCCTCGGCCCACTCGTAGTTGTCCATGAGAGACCACGCGAAGTATCCCCGAAGGTCCACTCCGTGCGAAAGGGAGTCCAGGCACGCGCGCAGGTGGCCGTCGAGGTAGTCGACCCGCCCGTCGTCCTCCACGCCGCCGTTGTAGGCGGCGCCGTTCTCGGTGATCATCATGGGTACGCCGTAGTCGTCGTGCAGCCGGTTGAGCAGCCGGGTCAGCGCGGCCGGCTCGACCTGCCAGCCGATGTCGGTGACCGGGCCGACCGGCTTGCGGAACGCGATGCCCTCGCTGCCCGGGGTGTCCAGGGCGGCGGGCGTGCCGGGCCGGGCCGAGACGTAGGTGGGCGTGTAGTAGTTGATGCCCAGCACGTCGATCGGGGCGTTGATGGTGGCCAGGTCGCCCGCGCGGATGTGCGACAGGTCGGTGAAGCGACCGACGATCTCCAGCACGTCCTCGGGGTATTCGCCGCGGAACAGCGGGTCGAGGAAGATCCGGTTGCCCACCCCGTCGACGATCCGGGAGGCGGCCACGTCGGCCGGGTTCGCCGGGTCGAGCGGTGCGACGGCCGTCGGGTTGAGCGTGATGCTGACCGTCTCGGCCCCGGCGTCGCGCAGCGCGCGGGCGGCGAGCCCGTGCCCGAGCAGCAGGTGGTGCACGGCGATCAGGGCGGAGGCCGGGTCCTGGATGCCGGGGGCGTGCACGCCGTTGCCGTAGCCGAGGTAGGCGGAGCACCACGGCTCGTTGAGCGTGGTCCACGTCTTGATCCGGTCGCCGAGGCGGCCGTGGACGATCTGCGCGTACTCCGCGAAGGCCTCGGCGGTCTCCCGGTTGACCCAGCCGCCGCGGTCCTGCAGCGTCTGCGGCAGGTCCCAGTGGTAGAGCGTCACCACCGGGTCGATGCCCTTGCCGAGCAGCTCGTCGGTCAGCCGGTCGTAGAAGTCGAGGCCGCGGGTGTTGACCGGGCCGGTGCCGTCGGGCTGGATCCGGGGCCAGGCCACCGAGAACCGGTAGGCCGCGAGCCCCAGGTCGGACATGAGCTGCACGTCGTCGACGTAGCGGTGATAGTGGTCGCAGGCCACGTCACCGGTGTGGCCCCGGTACACCCGGCCGGGCGTCCGGCTGAAGGTGTCCCAGATGGACGGGCCGCGGCCGTCCTCGGTCACCGCACCCTCGATCTGGTAGGAGGCCGTCGCCGCGCCCCAGACGAACCCGTCCGGGAACGTGGGCGCCGGCTTCAGCGGATCGCCGCTGGCTTTCTCCTCCACGGTTGCCGTCATGCCGTCACCGCTCTCTGCGTGAAGGCCACCGCTGCCGATCCACTCCGACCGGGCCCGGGGCCGCGAACTTAACCGGTCCAGCGTACGGCCATTCGCGTTCTCCGGAAGCATTCGGAAGTTGCGGAACCTGATCGAACGGGTGCCGGGCGCGGGAGGATCTCCCGGATCGGAGACCGATCCGGGGACACCTGTCAGCCGGCGTGCAGGGCGGAGATCAGCCGCGGATCACCCAGAATCGCCAGGTTGTCCGTTTCCGCGCGGCCCATGAGGGTCAGCAGCAGGTCGCTGGCGGTGCCGCTGGCCTGTGCCCGCGCGTGGTGGTCGTCGGAGTCGAGGATCGTGCCGGTGTCGAGCAGCGCGAGCCCGGCGCCGCGCAGCCGGACGAACCACTCGTAGCTCGCGTCCGTCGCGATCAGGTGCACCACGCCGTGCAGGTCCGTGGGGCCCTTGCGGCGACCGGCCGGCAGCCAGGTGTCGAGCACCTCGTTGACCCCGTCGGCCGCGAGCTTGGTCTCGATCGGCGTGGCGCGGCCGGCGGCGGCCTCGGCGTCGTGGCGGTGCACGGAGATCTCGTGGGCCAGGCGGCGCTGCCAGAAGCCGGCCTTCTTCGCCTGGGCGGGCCAGGTCCACGAGGGCAGGTCGGGATCGAGCGCGTCCAGCGTCTCGATGGCGCCGGTGAGCTCCCGGCGCAGCGCCTCGAGCGCGTCCGGCCACTCCGGGCGGGGGTCGGGCACGACGAGGGGCTCCGGTTTGTCCAGCACGCCGCGCGGGGCCAGCTCGCGGACCCAGTGCAGCTCGGCGACCAGATGCTCCACCAGGTGGGCGACGGTCCAACCGGGACACCCGGGCACGACGGCATCGGGGCCGGTCTCGGTGACGGCGTCCTGGAGCGCCGGCCCGTCGGCGCGTAGCGCCGCCAGCCAGAAGTCCTTCGTCGCGTTGAGCCTGTTCATTCAGCTTCTCCCGCTCGAGGAGGACCACCCCTGCGACAGCGCGGACCGCTCGGCCTAGGGTGAACCACGTGCCTGACGTTAGTGCTGATTCCCCCGTCACCGCATCCGCTGCGCATGCCAGTTCGCTGGGGGCGTATACGACGCTACGCCTCGGCGGCCCGGCAGGCACGGTGACGACGGCCACCGAACCGGACGAAGCGGTCGCAATCATGCGTTCGGCCGCCCGGCGGGGTGAACCGGTCCTGATCCTTGCAGGCGGAAGCAACGTCGTGATCGGGGACGAGGGCTTCGCCGGCACGGTGCTGCTGCTGCGCACCCGCGGCGTCGAGGTGCGCGACCAGAGTTCGCGCGGCACCCTCGTGCGGGTCGCGGCAGGTGAGCCGTGGGACGAGTTCGTCACGGCGACGCTGGGGCGTGGCCTCTCCGGCCTGGAGGCGCTCTCCGGCATCCCCGGCTCGTCGGGCTCCACCCCGATCCAGAACGTCGGCGCGTACGGGCAGGAGGTCGCACACACCATCGAGTCGGTGCGCGTCTACGACCGCGTCGACGACGAGATCCGGGACATGTCGCTGCCCGAGTGCCGGTTCGGCTACCGCTCCAGCGTCTTCAAGCACAGTGACCGGTGGCTGGTCCTCGACGTCGACTTCCGGCTCGCCGTCTCGCCCGACTCGGCCCCGATCCGCTACGCCGAGCTCGCGCGGCAGCTCGGCGTGGAGGCCGGTGCGCGCGTCGACGCGGAGCGCGTCCGCGAGACGGTCCTCAAGCTGCGCGCCGGCAAGGGCATGGTGCTCGACGCCGACGACCCGGACACCCGCTCGGTCGGCTCGTTCTTCGTCAACCCGGTGCTGTCGGCCGAGCAGTGGGCGGCGGTGCAGGACCGCCTCGCCGACGCGGGCGAGCCCCCGAGCTGGCCGGCGCCGCACGGCTCCGTCAAGGTGCCCGCCGCGTGGCTCATCGAGAAGGCGGGCTTCGCCAAGGGGTACGGCCGCGGTGGCGTCGCCATCTCCTCCAAGCACACGCTCGCCCTGACGCATCGGGGCGGCGGCTCGACGGAGGCGCTCCTCGGCCTCGCCCGGGAGATCCGCGACGGCGTGCGGGACCGGTTCGGCGTCGTCCTGCGCCCCGAACCGGTCCTCGTCAACTGCGCGCTTTAGGGACACACCTCACCGGTAACCGAAGACCTGCGTCCAGTAGAGGGTGCCATCGGCGGCCCGCTGCACCCCGGTCCCGAGTGACCGGGTCGCGCAGTTGAGGATGTTCTCCCGGTGCGGGGGGCTCGCCATCCAGGCGTCCATGACCGACGCGGCGTCCTCGAACCCCCAGGCGATGTTCTCCGCGGCGGCGTCGGTGTAGCCCGCGGCCCGCGACCGGGCCTGCCAGGTGGATCCGCGCCAGCCGATGTGGCCGAAGTCGCCGGTGGCTGCCATGTAGTGGCTCTGCCGCACCGAGACGACCATCAGCTCCTGGTGCGTCTCGAGCGCGGCGCACCCGCCGCGGAGCCGTTCCTCGTTGGTGAGCGTCACGAGCTCGTCCATGAGCGTGGGTGCGGTCATCGGCCCGGCCGCCCGGGCGGCCGCGGGCGTGGGCGCGCCGGTCTGGGCGTGCGCGGGACCCGTGGTCGCTGCGAGCAGGGCGACTGCCGCGGCGGCGACGGAAACGATGCGTCGTACGGGGTCTGACATTCTTGCTGCCTCCCGGTCCACGGCCGGGCTCCTGTTCGCCCGGCGGATACATCGGACCGAAGTTTCGGCTTTATGTCTCTTCTTTGGGACTTTCTGCCGGTACGGGCTCCGTGGCGTGCCATGCTGTCGGGATGGCCGGCGGCAGGTGGATGCGCGCCCCGGCCCCGCTTCCGGGCGCATAGGTGAGCTCGGCCGCCCCGCCGTGCCGGTCGGCGATCGCCTCCGCGAGCAGCAGCCACAGGGCGGTGCTCCGGCGCCGGTGCGGCGGCTCGGGATCGGCCAGCATGCCTGCCATCAGCGCCTGGTCCGTGAGCTGCTCGGCGGTGGGCGCCGAAACCGTGATCGTCCAGCCGTCGGGGGCGGGCTCCGCGCGTACGGAAGCCGATCTGTCCGCAGCCCCGCTCGCCACGGTCCCGATGACCGCATAGAAGAGGTCGCGCAGCAGCCCGGCGTCGGCGGTCAGCGGTGGTCCCGCGGCGACCTCGACCGTCGCCGCGGTGTAGGGCTCGTGGCCGGCCAGCAGCTCCACCGCCTGCCGGATCGGCTCCGCGAGATCCACCCGTTCGGGCCGGGGCTCCAGGTCGCCGGTCTGCAGCCGGCTGACCACCATGAGGTCGCCCACGAGGGCGAGCATCCGGTCGGTGTTGCGGCGGACCGCGGTCAGTGCGATCGACCGCTCGGCGGGAGCCAGGTCGTCGGTGTCGAGGCTCTCGGTGAACGACGCGATGGTCGTCAGCGGGGTCCTCAGCTCGTGGGAGATGACAGCGAGGAAGCGTGCCTGCTGCGCGAAGGCGTCTGTGGGGGTTCGCACGCTGAACTATAACTTTCCGTATATGAACCGACACGTCACGCTATCGTGGGCTTGGGAAATTTCTTCCGACGTCACCGCTGTCGCAGGGGCGTGAGCAGTCGCCGACCCCGGCCGGGCGCGTGTCCGCCGGCGGGGCGGCCGCGTCCCGCGAGGCGCTGGTGCGAGGGGCAAGGTGATACCCACATGAGCAGGTTGCTCGTGGTCGAGGACGACCCGGACATCGCGCTGGCGTTGCGCCTGTTGTTCAGCCGTGCCGGGTACGAGGTCGCGCATGCCGGCGACGGGCGGACCGGCCTCAAGGAGGCCTACGCCGAGCACCCCGACCTGGTGGTGCTCGACGTCGGGCTGCCGGAGATGGACGGCTGGCAGGTGCTCGAGCGGCTCCGGGACGTCTCCGACGTGCCGGTGCTGGTGCTCACCGCGCACGGCCAGGAGCAGGAGAAGGTACGCGGCCTGCGTGGCGGTGCCGACGACTACCTGACCAAGCCGTTCGCCAACAACGAGCTGCTCGCCCGGGTGGAGGCGCTGCTGCGGCGCTCCTCCTCCGGGCAGAACAGCTGGGCCAGCCAGATCTACGACGACGGGCTGGTCCACCTGGACCCCACCAAGCGCCGGGTCTATGTCAAGGGCGACGAGAAGCGCCTCACCCCGACCGAGTTCCGGCTGCTCAACGCGCTGGTCCGGCACGCGGGTGCGGTGCTCAGCCCGAACCAGCTGCTGACCCAGGCGTGGGACGACCCGACCGGCATCGGCCAGGAGCGCGTCAAGTTCGCCGTGCTGCGTCTGCGGCGCAAGCTCGGCTGGTCCGACCCCGAGGAGTCGCCGATCGAATCGGTGCGAGGTTTCGGCTACCGGTATCGGAAGGCCAACCCCGATGCCTGAATCCTCAAGTACGTCCTTTTTCGGTCGATAGGGCTCCTGCACCGGAGCAGGAGGGAAGCCTGTGGAAGAGCTTGGCGAGATCGTCGGCGAGTTCCTGATGGAGAGCCACGAGAACCTGGACCAACTGGACCGGGACCTCGTGTCGCTCGAGCAGGACCCCGGATCGCGTGACCTGATCTCACGCATCTTTCGGACGATCCACACAATCAAGGGCACCAGTGGGTTCCTCGCGTTCTCCCGGCTGGAGACCCTGACCCACGCCGGTGAGTCGCTGCTGTCGCGGCTGCGGGACGGCGTGCAGCCGGTCACCGCGGAGACCATCACCGCGCTGCTCGCGATGCTGGACGGCGTGCGTGCGCTGCTGGCCACCATCGAGGAGAGCGGCGCCGAGGGCGACGTCGACGTCGAGGGCATCATCGCCACCGTCAACGCGCAGATGGCCGAACCCGGCGCGGCACCGGCCAAGCCGGCCGCCAAGCCCGCGGAGAAGCCGGCCGAGCCCGCCGCCGAGGCGCCCAAGGCCCCGGCCGGCGTGCCGTCCGCATTCGAGGAC
>CAKUMG010000244.1 GCA_934667465.1 uncultured Actinoplanes sp.
GGGGGGGGGGGGGGGGGGGGGGGGGGGGGCGGGACCCCGTACGAGCGATCGGTCTGCAAAAGCCTGCAGGCGGGCACCCGGCCGCCGATGATGGCTGTGACACCGGCGACGTCGAGAAGTGGTTTAGAAGTGCCGGTGAGGGCTCCTGTGGTCCCCTGCCGGGTCCGTCGGTGCCGCGATTGGTCAACCGGTTGACCAATTCGGGCGCCGGAGTGACCCTGCGGGAGCGAACCGTCGCTTGTGGTCCCGAGTGCCCGGTTCTTGATTACCGGATTGTTACCGAAGTCGGCGATCTCGAAACTTGCGAATCATCTTCACGGCGGAATAGGTTGCCGTCGGCAACAAAATACCGAACTCTTTCCCCTGCGGAGGCATCCATGACGTTCGAGAGGTGGTGCCTGCGATGACGACAGACGCCCCGGTCCTCCTGGAGATGCGCTCCATCACCAAGGAGTTCCCCGGAGTCAAGGCGCTCTCCGACGTCAACCTGGTCGTCAAGGCCGGCGAGATCCACGCCATCTGTGGGGAGAACGGTGCCGGCAAGTCGACGCTGATGAAGGTGCTCAGCGGCGTCTACCCCCACGGCTCCTACTCCGGTGACATCGTTTACCTCGGCAACGAGGCGCGCTTCTCCGACATCCGGCAGAGCGAGCGCGCGGGCATCGTGATCATCCACCAGGAGCTCGCGCTGATCCCGGACATGTCGATCACCGAGAACATCTTCCTCGGCAACGAGCCGCGCAAGTTCGGTGCGATCGACTGGAAGTCCGCGCAGAAGCAGGCGCTCGACCTGATGGCGCGCGTCGGCCTCGACGAGGACCCCGACACGCTCATCAAGGACATCGGCGTCGGCAAGCAGCAGCTGGTCGAGATCGCGAAGGCGTTCGCCAAGAACGTCAAGCTGCTCATCCTCGACGAGCCCACCGCGGCGCTCAACGAGGCCGACTCGCAGCACCTGCTCGACCTGCTGCGCGGCCTGCGCGAGCGCGGCATCACCTCGATCATGATCTCGCACAAGCTGAACGAGATCGAGGCGATCAGCGACTCCATCACGATCCTGCGTGACGGCAAGAGCGTCGAGACCCTCGACGTCAAGGCCGACGGCGTCGACGAGGACCGCATCGTGCGGGGCATGGTCGGCCGCGAGCTGAGCAGCCGGTTCCCGGACCACACCCCGAACATCGGCGAGGTGTTCTTCGAGGTCCGCGACTGGAACGTGCGGCACCCGATCTCCGCCGACCGGCTGGTCTGCAAGAACGAGAGCTTCCAGGTGCGCCGCGGCGAGATCGTCGGTTTCGCCGGGCTCATGGGCGCCGGCCGCACCGAGCTGGCGATGAGCATCTTCGGCCGCTCCTACGGCGTCTGGCAGTCCGGGACGATCGTCAAGGACGGCAAGGAGATCCAGCTCAAGTCGGTCGCCGACGCCATCCACCACGGCCTGGCCTACGTCAGCGAGGACCGCAAGGCGATCGGCCTCAACCTGCTCGACGACATCAAGACGTCGACGGTGGCCGCCAAGCTCTCCAAGATCTCGCACCGCGGCGTGCTCAGCCAGTCCGAGGAGTACGAGGCCGCGGAGGCGTACCGCAAGGAGCTGCGCACCAAGGCTCCCACGGTCGACGAGGGCGTCTCCAAGCTCTCCGGCGGCAACCAGCAGAAGGTCGTCCTGGCGAAGTGGATGTTCACCGACCCGGACCTGCTGATCCTCGACGAGCCCACCCGCGGCATCGACGTGGGCGCGAAGTACGAGATCTACGGCATCATCCAGCGGCTCGCCGACCAGGGGAAGGGCGTCATCGTCATCTCCTCGGAGCTGCCTGAGCTGATCGGGCTCTGCGACCGCATCTACACCGTGTTCGAAGGCCAGATCACCGGCGAACTCAGCCGGGAGCAGGCGGACCCGGAAACCCTCATGAAGCAGATGACCTCGACGAAGAAGATGCAGACCCGATGAGCCGATTCAAGGAACTCCAGAAGAACCTCTTCGGAGGTACGACCTCCAACGCCCGCCAGTTCGGCATGATCTTCACGCTGCTGGCGATCGTGCTGCTGTTCCAGTTCCTCACCGCGAACCGCGCGGGTGTGGGCTTCGGGGACGGCCTGACGCTGCGGTCGGACAACCTGATCGCGTTGTTCCAGCAGAACTCGTACATCCTGATCCTGGCCATCGGCATGCTGATGGTGATCGTCGCCGGCCACATCGACCTCTCGGTCGGCTCGGTCGCCGCGTTCACCGGCATCCTGGTCGCCAAGGCCATGACGGAGTGGGACTTCCCCTGGCCCGTCGGCATCCTCTTCGGCCTCGCCATCGGCGCGGTCATCGGTGCCTGGCAGGGCTTCTGGGTCGCCTACGTCGGTGTCCCCGCGTTCATCGTGACGCTGGCCGGCATGCTGCTGTTCCGCGGCGCCAACCAGTACGTCGGCAACGCGAACACGATCCCCGTGCCCGAGGGCTTCCGGGACATCGGCGCGGGCTTCCTGCCCGAGGTCGGCCCGAACACCGGCTACAACAACCTGACGCTGCTGCTCGGCCTCGCCGCCTGCGTCGCCGTCGTGTGGCGCGAGTGGCAGTCCCGCCGCACCCGCGTGCAGATGAACGCCGAGCCGGCCCCGATCTGGGTCTCCGCGATCCGGGTCGGCGTCATGCTGGCCGTGCTGATCTTCGTCACCCTGCGCTTCGCGGGCGGCCGGGTCGGCACCAGCTTCCCGATCTCCGGCCTCATCCTCGTGGTGCTGGTCCTGGTCTACAGCTTCTACACCCGCAACACCGCGGGCGGCCGGTACATCTACGCGGTCGGCGGCAACTCCCGCGCCGCGGAGCTCTCCGGCGTGAAGCTGCAGCGGGTCAACTTCTTCGTCATGATGAACATGTCCGTGCTCGCCGCGCTGGCCGGCATGATCTTCGTGGCCCGCTCCGCTGCCTCCGGCCCGCAGGACGGCCTGAGCTGGGAGCTCGACGCGATCGCTGCCGTGTTCATCGGCGGCGCCGCGGTCTCCGGCGGCATCGGCACGATCTCCGGCTCGATCGTCGGCGGTCTGGTCATGGCCGTGCTCAACAACGGCCTCCAGCTGCTGGGCGTCGGCTCGGACCAGGTGCAGATCATCAAGGGCCTGGTGCTGCTGCTCGCGGTGGCCCTCGACGTCTACAACAAGAGCCAGGGGCGCTTCTCGATCATCGGGACGCTCTCCCGGCCGTTCCAGCGGGGCGGCTCCGATGCCCCGGCGTCGCCGGAAGCGGGCAAGCAGCCCGCCAAGACGACGGTGGCCGGCTGACGGTCGCCACACCCGGGTGGCCGGCAACGGCCACCCAACCCCCTCTCACCCTGTTTCACCTGTTCAAAAAGAAGGGTCTATCCCCGAGATGCGTAATTTCTTCAGCAAGTCGGTGGCCATCGGCGCCGTCGCCGCGCTGGCTCTGACCGCGTGTGGCTCCGGCCGTGAGGGCGACTCCGAGGGTGGCGACAGCGGCGCCGCCGCCGGCTTCGCCGCCAACTCCCTGATCGGTGTCGCGCTCCCCGCGAAGACCTCGGAGAACTGGGTCCTCGCCGGTGACCTGTTCACCAACGGCCTCAAGGAAGCCGGCTTCCAGGCCGACGTCCAGTACGCCGGTGCGTCGACCACCGTCGCCGACCAGCAGGCCCAGATCACCGCGATGACGACCAAGGGCGCCAAGGTCATCATCATCGGCGCGACCGACGCCGCGCAGCTGTCGACCCAGGTCGCCGCCGCGCACGCCGCCGGTGCCAAGGTCATCGCGTACGACCGCCTCATCACCAACACGCCGGACCTCGACTACTACGTCGCGTTCGACAACTTCAAGGTCGGCCAGCTCCAGGGCCAGGCCCTGCTGGACGGCATGAAGGCCAAGAAGGCGACCGGCCCGTGGAACGTCGAGCTCTTCTCGGGCTCGCCGGACGACAACAACGCCGGTGTGTTCTTCAACGGCGCGATGGACGTGCTCAAGCCGGCCATCGACAAGGGCGACGTCAAGGTCGTCTCGGGTCAGACCGACGTCAAGCAGACCGCCATCCAGGGCTGGAAGGCCGAGGGTGCGCAGGCCCGCATGGACCAGCTGCTGACCTCGAGCTACGGCAACGTGGAGCTGGACGGCGTCCTCTCCCCGAACGACACCCTCGCGCGCGCCATCATCACCTCGGTGAAGAGCCGTAACAAGCCCGTCCCGGTCGTCACCGGTCAGGACTCCGAGGTCGAGTCGATCAAGTCGATCATGGCCGGCGAGCAGTACATGACCATCAACAAGGACACCCGCAACCTGGTGACCGAGTCGATCAACATGGTCAAGGCGCTGCAGACCGGTGCCAAGCCGCAGGTCAACGACACCGAGTCGTACAACAACGGCAGCAAGGTCGTCGAGACCTTCCTGCTCCCGCCGGTCGCCGTGACCAAGGCCAACGCGGCCGAGGCCTACGCGAACGACCCGAAGCTCGCGCCGCTCACCAAGTAGGTGGCACGGCCCCTCGCGGGCTGAGCATGGACGGCCCTTGGGTCCCCGGAGTCCGTCTCCGGGGACCCTTCCCGTTTCATCGGCTACCTTCTTAACCGATTCAGGTACGGTCCGATTTCTCCGCGGAACGGTCCTCGCGTCCGATCGCGGCCCGCTCGGTCACGTCCGGCCGGGTCGCGCCGGTTCGGGCGCGCCGGGACCGGGCACGTCGAGTCCGGACATCGCGCTCGATCATCGCGTTCGATCATCGCGTTCGAAAGGAGCCCCGCTCGTGGTACTGCCGCTGCGGCGTGGGCAGCGCGCCGAGAACCCGGCCGCCGCCCGGTCCGGCTCCACCGCCGGGCAGGAGGAGGTCCGCCGGCACAACCTGGGCGCGCTGCTGCGCCACGTGCACGTGCACGGGCCGACCTCGCGCGCCGAGCTGACCACGCGGCTCGGGCTCAACCGCAGCACGATCGGGGCGCTCGCCGCGGACCTGACCGCCGCCGGCCTGGTCACCGAGGAGCGGGCCACCGGCGCCCGGCGCGCCGGCCGGCCGTCCCTGGTGGTGAGCCCGCGTTCCGGCGCGGTCCACGCCAATGCGCTCAGCGTCGAACCGGACCGGGTGCGCGCGGCCCGCGTCGGGCTCGGCGGCGAGATCCTGGGGCTGCGGGAGACCGTACGGCCGCGGGGGTCCTCGCTGCTCGACACGGTCCCGCTGCTCGCCGCCATGGTCCGGTCGCTCGCGCCCGGCGAGGAGTCACGCTGCGCCGGGGGAGCGGTGGCCGTCTCGGACACCACCCGGGCCGGCGACGGCAGCCTCGGCATCGCGGGCCTCGACGACACGCTCACCGCGGCGCTCGACGCGGAACTGGGCGGGCCCGGCTACGTGGCGGGCGACCTCGCCGACATCGCCGCCCTCGCCGAGCACACCCGCGGGGTGGCGGCCGGCGTCGACGACCTGCTCTACCTGCACGGCGACCTCGGGGTCAGCGCCGGCATCGTCACCGGCGGCCGGCTCGTCATCGGGCACAGCGGGCACAGCGGCAAGGTCGGCCACATGGTCGTCAACCCCGACGGCCGGCGCTGCGGCTGCGGCTCGCGCGGCTGCTGGGAGACCGAGATCGGCCCCGAGGCGCTGCTCCGGCACGCCGGCCTGGTCCCCGCCCCGGAGGTCGGCGCCCTGACCGTCGTCCGCGCCGCGGCCCTCGGCGACCAGCGCGCGGCGCACGCCCTCGAACGCGTCGGCGACTGGCTCGGCTTCGGCGTCGCCAACCTGGTCAACGTGTTCAACCCGGACCTCGTGGTCTTCGGCGGCACCCTGAGCGAGGTGTACGAGGCTGCGTCGCACGCGGTCCGGCGCCGGCTCAACTCCATGGCGCTGCCCGCCTCCCGCCTGCACCTCCAGTTGCGCGCCGCGACCCTGGGCCGCGACGCCCCTCTCGTCGGCGCGGCGGAACTGGCGCTCGACCCGCTGCTCTCCGACCCCCTCGGCAGCGCCTGACCCCCTCCCGCCCCGGCTCACCCCGGCGGGTGCTGAGCCTCGTCCGGGGGCGGCTGCACCTCGCGGGCCGAGGCCAGCAGCCGCTCGGCGAACGCGGCGACCAGGGCACGAAGCTCGTCCGGCCGCTCGATGACGAAGGACTCGTCGAGCGATGCGAGGAACGCCGGCAGCCAGTCGAGCCGCTCCGCCCGAAGTTCGACGCGGGCCCAGCCGCAGGAGTCCCCGGTCCCCGGGCTGACGACGGCGAGTCCGGCGGGGAACAGCGCGCCGATCCGGTCGGCGGTGCCCGGCATGCGCAGTACCACCTCGTGCCGGTGCGGAGCCCGGGCCAGCCCGGCGAGGACACGCTCCGGCGGGTCGATGCCGGCCGGTGGCTCGAACGTGCCGGGCAGGGCGCGGGCGTCGACGATGCGATCCAGCCGGAAAGTACGCTCCGCCCCGAGCGCCGGATCGGCTCCGGTCACGTACCACCGCCGTGCGTGCACGACGAGACCGTACGGGTGCAGGGTGCGAGCACTCGGCCGCCCGTGCCGATCGGTGTACCTGATCGCCACCGGCTCGCGGGACTGTACGGCGGCGGCCAGGGTCAGCAGGGTCGCGCCGTCGGGGGCCGGCGCCGCGACGGGCGCGGCCGTGAACGCGACCGAGCCGAGCACCGCCTCCAGCCGCCGGGCGAGGCGGCCGGGCAGCACCCGCCGGATCTTGGCGGCGGCCATCTCGCCCGCGGTGGCGGTGGCTGTCCCGCCTGCGCGGCGGCCGGCGAGCAGGCCGAGCAGCACGGCGAGCGCCTCGTCGTCGCTGAGCATCAACGGGGGCAGCCGGAACGCGGCGCCGAGCCGGTATCCGCCGTACCGGCCGCGCACCGACTCGACGGGCACGTCGAGGTCGATGAGGTGGTCCACGTATCGGCGCACGGTGCGCTCATCGACGCCGAGCCGCTCCGCGAGTTCGGCCTTCGTCCGGGTGCCGCCCGACTGGAGCAGCTCGAGCAGGGCCAGCACGCGTGCGGTGGGACGGGTCATACCGCCGAATCTAATGCCGAATGTGGGCGGGTTATGTCCCCTATTGCTTCTACCGTTCGACGGGCAGCTTCCCCGACGGTCAGGAGACCCTCATGCTTGCTTCTCTGCGGATCATCACCGGCGACATCGCCCGGCTGGTCGCGTTCTACGAGCGGGCGATCGACGTCCGGGCGCACTGGTCCACCCCCGACTTCGCCGAGCTCCGGACCACCGGCGCCACGCTCGCCGTCGGCAGCACCCGCACGGTCCCGATGTTCGCCCCTGGCTGCGCCGACCCGGGCGCCAACCGGTCGGTGATCCTCGAGTTCCTGGTCGACGACGTGGACGCCGCCCACGAACGGCTGGCCGGCACGGTCACGGAGTTCGTCAACGAGCCCACGACGATGCCGTGGGGCAACCGGTCCCTGCTGTTCCGCGACCCCGACGGCAACCTCGTCAACTTCTTCACCCCGGTCACCCCGGAGGCCCGCGAGAAGTTCGGCCGCTGACCCCGGAGCGGCGGCGCCGGCCCACGTCGAGCCGGGGCCCTCGGCGCGGCCCGGGCGGCGCGTCCGCGGGGCGGATGCCACTGCATGCCGAGGCGGGGCGCCGCGCCCGTGCGCGCCGGGCCGGGGCGATCGGCCCGCGCGGGGGTGGGCGGGGTGGTCAGGCGTCGCGGGGGCGCCGGGAGAGGCCCGGGAT
>CAKUMG010000245.1 GCA_934667465.1 uncultured Actinoplanes sp.
TCATCTTCCGTACCCGTGAGTTCGAGCAGATGGAGATGGAGTTCTTCGTCGCGCCGGGCACGGATGAGACCTGGCACGAGTACTGGCTCGAGCAGCGCTGGAACTGGTACCGCGACCTGGGCCTGTCGGAGAGCAACCTGCGCTTCTTCGAGCACCCCAAGGAGAAGCTCAGCCACTACTCCAAGCGCACTGTCGACATCGAGTACCGGTTCCAGTTCGGCGGCACCGAGTTCGCGGAGCTCGAGGGCATCGCCAACCGGACCGACTACGACCTGGCCACGCACTCGAAGCACTCCGGCGTCGACCTCTCCTACTTCGACCAGGAGAAGCAGGAGCGCTGGACGCCGTACGTCATCGAGCCCGCGGCGGGCCTCACCCGTGCCGTCCTCGCGTTCCTGCTCGAGGCGTACGACGAGGACGAGGCGCCCAACACCAAGGGCGGCGTCGACAAGCGCACGGTCATGCGCTTCGACCCGCGGCTCGCCCCGATAAAGGTCGCGGTGCTGCCGCTCTCGCGCAACCCGGAGCTCTCCCCCAAGGCCCGCGGCCTGGCCGAGACGCTGCGCAAGCGCTGGATGGTCGAGTTCGACGACTCCCAGGCGATCGGCCGGCGCTACCGCCGCCAGGACGAGATCGGCACGCCGTTCTGCGTCACCGTCGACTTCGACACCCTGACGGACGACGCGGTGACGGTCCGCGACCGCGACACGATGAAGCAGGAGCGGGTCGGGCTCGACCAGATCGAGGACTACCTGATCAAGCGGCTGCCCGGCTGCTGAGTTCTTCTTTCGTACGGGCCGGTCACCCTCAGGGGTGGCCGGCCCGTACGTTGTCCCGTCTCCCGGGTCCCCGGTTATCGCGTTGACCCTCCGGGGCGCGCAGCAAGATACTCGCGGTCATGACCAACGGCACCCGCGAGACCGTCCAGGAACTGCTCGCCCGGATTGCCGCCGGCGACCACGACCACACCGCGGCACTGTTCGCCGACCCGGTCGACTGGCAACTGGCCTGGCCCGCCGAGGGACACCCCTCGGTCCCGTGGATCCGCCCCCGCTCCCGCCAGTCCGAGGTGGCCGATCACTTCCGGACCCTGGCCGCCCACCACGTCCCCGAGCACAACGGCACCTCGGTGAACCACCTCCTCGTCGACGGCGCGGACGCGGTCGTGCTCGGCCGGATCGCGCAGACCGTGCGGGGCGGGGACGCGTACACGTCGCCATTTGCCCTCCACCTGACCGTCTCGGACGGGCTCGTCACCCGCTTCCACCTCTACGAGGACAGCCTCACGGTGCTGCGCGCCCACTCAACCGCCGGCGCAGATCACCGGTGAGCGCCGCACCCTCCAGCACAGCCGCAACGACTCGTGCGCGAACCCGAGCACGATCGCGCCGGCCGGCTTGAACACGATGTGCCAGAAGTCGCCGGACCCGTTCTGCATCGAGGCCGCCTCCGCGCCCGGCCCCCAATCCCGGTCGTAACAGTAGTAGCGTGACTCTTCCTGTGGGCTGACGATTGCCTCGAGCCGAGCGAACGCGCGGCACCGGTCGCGCAGGGTCTCGATGTCCGGCAGGGCCCGGGCCACATCAACGGCTGTCACCCGCCCATCCCACCGCACGACGGTGCCTACGTCCCCTGCGGGGGCCTGGGGGTGGTCACACCCGAGTAACGGTTAGGCAACCGGCCCGGCACGTCGGGCGGACGGCCGGTGCTATCAAGCGAAACATAAGAACGCCCTTGCACTTGCTTCGTTCGAAGATGACACTGAAACAGCAGTCTTCGAGTGGAGGTCCCCATGAGCGCAGCAGTGTCGATCTCGTCGAGTCCGGTGGTGCCGCCCGAGGGCGAGAAGCGCCGGGCCATCGCCGACGTCGAGCGCTTCCTGTCTCAGCGCCCGCACGATGGCCAGGTCCGCCTCGTCGCCGACGGGGTGGAAGTCGTGATGCCGCCCTTACTGACCGACGTGCTGGGCCAACTCGCCGCCATCCTCGGACGCGGAGACGGCATCGTGGTGTCACCCGTCACCCCGGAGCTGTCCACCACCGAGGCGGCCCGGATGCTTCGCATGTCGCGGCCGACGCTGGTGCGACTCCTCGACACCGGCGAGATTCCGTCGCGCAAGGTGGGCACACACAGGCGGATCGCCACCAGCGAGATCCTCACCTACAGGCAGAAGATGATCAAGGAACAGCTCGGGGCCTACGAGGACCTGATGCGCCACCTGGACGACGAAGGGATCACAGAGGGATAGTCGCACGTCAAGATCCACGAGTATTGTGGCGCCGTGTTCCCACCACCTCCTCTGGTCTTTCCTCGACGCAAACGTGCTCTTCTCCCGGACTCTGCGGGACTGGATCTGTCTGCTGTGTCTCGAAGGGAAGCGGACCGCGTACGACGTGCGGTGGAGCGAAGACGTCCTGACCGAGTGGATCTATCGGATGCGGCGACGGAATCCGGCCCTCGGCGATGCGGCGGTCGGGGGGTCGCGGCGCAGGTTGATGGCCGCCTTCCCCGGCGCACTGATCATTGGGTACGAGCCGCTGTCCGTACCGGCGGTGGCTGACCCCGATGATCGGCACGTCCTGGCGGCTGCGGTGCACGGCGAAGTCGATCTGATCATCACCGAGGACCGCAAGGCGCGGTTCGAGATGGTGGTGCCGGAGGGAATCGCAGTCGTGTCCGCCGACGAGTTTCTGATGCGGGTGGCCGATGCCCACCCGGAACTGGTGCCGCTCGCCCTCGAACGCCAGCTGGAGCACTTCCAGCGAGCGGTGGGCGGATCGGAGTGGCGAACCGCCTACGACCTCGCGGACCGGCTGATCAAGTCCGGGGCGCCGACATTCGCCCGGCATCTGGCCGGCATGCTCAATCTCCTCGGGGCCGCCTCGTCCGATCTCCGAGATCAGAGCGGGTTCACCCGAAGGCGCTCGTGGAGAGCTGACTGAAGAGCCGGCCCGGAGTCACCGCGCCGAGAGGCTCGGCACGGCGGAGACGGCGCTCGATCCCGGTACGGCGGGGGTCGCGCGGATCGGGTGAGCGGCGAACCGGAGCCGGCGGGGGCCGGAGGGTGACACACGGCCGCGCCGCCGCTGGGTCAGCGGCGGCGCGGGCAAGGCGGTGCGGAGGTCAGACGCGGGACGGGACGTTCGGTTCCGCGGCCTGCTCGGCGTACTCCTCGTCGTCTTCCTCCTCGTCGTCGTCCATCCAGTTGCGACGGGCGAACGGGATGGCGGCCCAGAAGGTCAGGAAGAAGGCCGCGGTGATGCCGGTCAGGATGACCGCCGCCCAGATGTTGAACAGGTAGTCGGTGATCAGCAGGACGCAGCTGACCATCGCGACCAGCATGAAGGCCAGCCCGCCGGTGGCCATCTTGTGCGCGTAGCGGACCAGTTCCGGCTTGCGGCCCTGGCGGAACAGCGCGCGGTGGAACGCGACCGGCGAGATGATCATTGCGGTGGCGAAGGCCGCGGCGACCAGGGCGACCAGGTAGGTGTCGCGCTGGAAGTCGGTGGTGTTGCCGAAGCCGTTGCTGAAGGGAAGCGTCAGCAGGAAGGCGAAGAGGATCTGGATGCCGGTCTGGGCGACGCGCAGTTCCTGCAGCAGGTCCGCGAAGTTGCGGTCCCAGCGCTGCTTCTCCGTCTCGCGTTTGTTCCGGCGCTTCTCGGTGGCCATGTCTCGGTCTCCTCAGCGACATGTGGGGGTGGCGCACCGATTGCCCTACCGCTCGGAACGCCAAACTCCCATGTATGGATGCCCAGCTCAGGCCGTCATCCGGGCGAGTGCCACCTCGGCGAGCGCGTGCGGGGCGTCCTCCGGGATCCAGTGGCTGATGCCGCGCAGGGTGACCTGGCGGTAGTCCGCGCCGACCCAGTTGCCGGTCGCCGCGACGGCTTCGCGGCCGATCGCACCGTCGGCGTCGCTCCACACGTAGGTGGTCGGCACGGTCACGGTGCCGGTGCTCGCGAGGGTGCGGCCGGAGCGGGCGCGGTACCAGTTCAGGGCGGCGGTGAGGCGCTCGGGCTCGGCCATCGCGCGGGAGTAGAGCGACGCCCGGGCCCCGAGGGGACGCATCAGGCGCCGGAGGACCGCGCCGTCGCGGGCCAGCAGGAGCCGTTCGGCGTACGAGGCCTTGAAGACCTTCTGGTACGCGAAGCGGGCGCGCTGGGACGGCTGGTTGGCCAGGGCGACGGTGAGCGCGCGCGGGTGCGGGATCGAGACGGCGGTGAGCGTACGCACGCGGTCCGGGTGCCCGGCGGCGAGCAACCAGGCGACGATCGCGCCCCAGTCGTGGCCCAGCACGTGCGCCTGCTCCACGCCGAGCGCGTCGAGGACGGCCACCGCATCGGCGACCAGCTCGGCCATCTCGTACGCCGCGACCCCGTCGGGGCGGGCGCCGGGCGAGTAACCGCGTTGATCCACGGCGTACGTGCGGAGTCCTGCCTCGTGCAGCGTGGGCCGGATCAGGTCGAACTCGCGGTGGTCCTGCGGGAAGCCGTGCAGCAGCAGGACCGGGACGCCCTCCTCGGGCCCGCCGGCCGACACGTCGAAGGTCAGGCCTCTGGCTTTGATCTCCATGTGATCCCTCCGACTCTGTGCGCGACGACCGCGTGGTGTTAGCGTCATCGAAACACACGTAGTGAAAGTTTTTCCGACAGGGGAGCGCGCAGCGCTGAGAGTGCGGGTGACACCGCAGACCCTAGAACCTGATCTGGGTAATGCCAGCGCAGGGAGCTCGGTCCTCTCCAGCCGCGCCGTGTCCGGGTTCCGCCCGGTCACGGCGTGCGTCTCCTCCCGATCCCCGGGAGGGAATTTCGTGAACAGGAACACCACGGGTACGAACCGGTGGCGCACGATCGACATCGTGATCGCCTCCGTCATCGCCGTCGCGTTCGGCGTCATCTTCTGGGCGTGGAACATCGTCTGGGGTGCCACCGAGGGCGCGTTCAGCTTCTTCCCGCCGGCGCAGACGCTGCTGTACGGCGTCTGGCTGATGCCGGCCGTGCTCGCCGGGCTGATCATCCGCAAGCCGGGCGCCGCGCTCTACACCGAGACCGTGGCGGCCGTGCTCTCCGCGCTGCTCGGCGCGCAGTGGGGTGCCATGGTCATCCCGCAGGGCCTGGTGCAGGGACTCGGTGCGGAGCTGGCGTTCGCGCTGGTCGCGTACCGGTCGTTCAAGCTGCCGGTGGCGCTGCTCGCCGGGGCGCTCACCGGCCTGACCGCGGCGCTGTTCGACTTCTTCGCGTGGAACGGCGCGTACGCGCTGTGGGACTACCGCATCCCGTACGCGCTGCTCACGATCGTCAGCGCCACCGTCATCGCGGGCCTCGGCTCGTGGGCGCTGACCCGGGCGCTCGCGCCGACCGGCGTGCTCGACCGGTTCGGGGCCGGCCGCGACCGGGCCCTGGTGTAGGCGCCACCGTGTCCGAGGTCGTGCTGCGGGGGTTCGGCTGGCGCCACGCCGGGCGCCGGAAATGGGCGGTCCGCGGCGTCGACCTGCACGTGCGCAGCGGCGAGCGGGTGCTGCTGCTGGGGCCCTCGGGCGCCGGCAAGAGCACGCTGCTCGCCGCGCTGGCCGGGCTGCTGCCCGCGGACTCGGGCGAGTCCGAGGGCACGGTCACGGTCGGCGGCAGCGCCGGGATCCTCTTCCAGGATCCGCAGACCCAGCTGGTCATGGCGCGCAGCGGCGACGACGTCGCGTTCGGGCTGGAGAACGCCGGCGTGCCCGCGAAGGACATCTGGCCGCGGGTCAGCGACGCGCTGGACCGGGTCGGCTTCCCCTATCCGATCACCCGCTCGACGCACGCCCTCTCCGGCGGCGAACAGCAGCGGCTCGCCCTGGCCGGCGTCCTGGCCCTGCGGCCCGGGCTGGTGCTGCTCGACGAGCCGACCGCCAACCTCGACCCGGCCGGTGCCGAGCTCGTGCGGGAGGCGATCACCCGGGCGCTCTCGCCGGAGACGACGCTGATCGTCGTCGAGCACCGGGTCGAGGAGGCGCTGCCGCTGGTCGACCGGGCGGTGGTGCTCGAGCCGGGCGGAGGGGTCGCGGCCGACGGCGCGCCCGAGGTGGTCTTCGCCGGTCACGGCCCGCGGCTCGCCGAGGCGGGGGTGTGGGTGCCGGGCTATGCGCTGCCCCGGCACCGGGCCGTCTCCCATGCGGGAGATCCGCTGGTACGGGCGGAGTCCGCGACCGTGGCCAGCCGGTTGCCCGGCGGCGTCGACCTGGACGTGCGCGCGGGCGAGGCCGTGGCCGTCACCGGGCCCAACGGCGCGGGCAAGTCCACGCTCGCGCTGCTCCTCGGTGGACTGCTGGCCCCGGACGGCGGCCGGGTCACGGGGTTCGACGACCCGCGGCCGCCGCACAAGTGGCGGGCGGCGACGCTGGTCCAGCGGATCGGCTCGGTGTTCCAGTCCCCCGAGCACCAGTTCGTGACGACCCGGGTCTCCGACGAGCTGGCCCTCGGACCGCGCCGGCTGGGCCGCTCCCCCGCCGCGGTCGCCGCGACCGTGGAGGAGCTGCTGTCCCGCCTGCGGCTGACCGCGCTGGCGGGCGCGAACCCGTACACCCTCTCCGGCGGCGAGGCCCGGCGGCTGAGCGTCGCCACGGCACTCGCGACGGCGCCCCGGATGCTGGTGCTCGACGAGCCGACGTTCGGGCAGGACCGCCGTACGTGGATCGAGCTCGTCGCCCTGCTCGCCCGGCTCCGCGACGACGGCCACGGCATCGTCGCGGTGACCCACGACGAGGCGTTCGTGTCGTCGCTGGCCGATCGCGTGCACGACCTGACCCCGGCACCGCCGCTCCCCCGCCGCCGGCCCTCCTCGGGGCAGCGCCGGTGACGCTCTCCCTCACCCCGGTCGCCAACCCGGCGGCCCCGCTGGCCCGGCGCAACCCGGTGGCCAAGCTCGGCGCGGCGCTGCTCTTCTCGCTGCCCCTGATCGCCACCCTCGACCCGCTCACGCCCGCGATCGCCCTGCTGATCGAGCTGGCCGTCCTCCCGCTCTTCGGCCTGCGCCCGATCGTCCTGCTCCGCCGCGCCTGGCCCCTGCTCCTCGGCGCCGGCGGCATCCTGATCACGATGACCCTCTTCGCGTCGTCCCGCACCGGCACGACCCTGGTCACGCTGGGCTCGCTCGACATCACCACCGGCGTGCTCACCGGCGCCCTCGGCCTCATCCTGCGCGTCTTCGCGGTGGCCCTGCCGGGCATCATCGTCTTCGCCACCACCGACCCCACCGACCTGGCCGACGCCCTGGTCCAGAACGCCCGCGTCCCGGCCCGCTTCGCGATCGGCGCCCTGGCCGCCTTCCGCCTGGTCCCCCTGCTCGCCGACGAGTGGCGCACGCTCACCCTGGCCCGCCGCGCCCGCGGCATCGACGCGGGGCGCAACCCGGTCGCCAAGCTCCGCCTCTTCGCCTCCACGGCCTTCGCGCTGCTGGTCGGAGCCCTCCGCCGGGGCGGCCGGCTCGCCACCGCCATGGACGCGCGCGGCTTCGACTCGGGCCGGCCCCGCACCTTCGCCCGCCGACAAAATTTCACCTTCGGAGATGTCGCGCTCCTAGTTGTCGCTGCGCTAGTGTCTGGGGCAGCCCTCACGACGGCGATCGTGAGTGGCTTCTTCCACCCCATCC
>CAKUMG010000246.1 GCA_934667465.1 uncultured Actinoplanes sp.
GCCCTCGACCGTGCCCGAGGCCTTCTTGCCGTCCGTCCGGGTGAACCAGAAGTCCGGGACGCCGAGCGCCCCCGGGTCCTTCGCGGCCGCCTCGAAGTCCTTCACCGGCAGGCCACTCGCCTTGGAAAGGGCGGCGTAGACCTGGACGGTCGTCCAGCCCTCCTGGATCGTGACGCCCTTGGTCACGCGGGCCTTCGGGTCGAGCATCAGGGCGACGGCGCTCTCGGCCGACATCTGCTTCTTCAGGTTGTACGTGCCGGGCTGGATGTTCTTGCCCCGCGGATTGGTCTCGGCCGCGTCGGTGAACGCCTTCGTGCTCTTCACCACGTCCGCCTCGACCAGCGTGTTGCCGATCTCGGTGAGCGAGCCCTGTTTGACCGTCACCTGCGCCGCCTCGCCGCCCGCGCCGTCGTAGTCGGCCGCGACGAAGAAGCCGCGGACCTTCTCGTAGCCCAGGTAGCCGCCGACGCCGAGCAGCCCGAGCAGCACGAACACCATCAGGAACGCCACGGCGGTCTTGCCGCCACGGGCCCTGCGATGCCGCGGTCTGGTGCGTTCGCCCTGGTCGTCGTCGAACGCCAGGTCCAGCTCGTCGATCATCGTCCGCCTCCGCTGTACGGTCCGGCCGGCTCTGCAGGATTCCCACCGCGGCCGCGTGACCGCCATCCGTTCCAGCGCCGACAAGCGTACGGAGTGTTTCCCCCGCGTGACACCCCCGAACGCAAGTCACCCCCGGAACGCGGGGCGCTCCGGGGGTGACTGCCGCCTGCGGGCCGGCCGGTCAGAGGACGCCGGCCTCCTTGGCCTTCTCGATGTTCGCGTTGTGCTCCGCGTTGGTCTCGGCGAACGCGGAGTGCCCCTGCTTGTCGATGGCGACGAAGTAGTACCAGCCGCCCTTCGCGGGGGCCAGGGCACCCTCCATCGCCGCCCGGCTCGGGTTGTTGATCGGAGTGGGGGTGAGCCCCTCCTTGTCGTGCAGCCGGTACGGGTTCTTGGGGTCCCGCAGCTCGGCGGCCGTCATGGAGCCCGACGGCTTCGCCTTCTTGCCGGTGATCTTGTAGTAGTAGTTGATGCCGACGTCGTACTCGAGGCACTTGCAGCCGAGCTCGTCCGTCGGCACGTAGAGCCGGTTGTAGGCGACCCGCGCGACCTTGGCCAGGTCGTCCTTGTTGCCGGCCTCGGCCTGGGCCAGGGACGCCACAGTCAGCACCTCGTACGGGCTGATGTTGCGCTCCTGCTCGGCCTTCTTCACGAAGTCGATCTCCTCGGTGACCGTCATGAAGTGCTCGACCATGATCGTGAGGTACTCCGCCGCGGTGGCCTTGGGCGGGAACTCGTACGTGTCGGGGAACAGGAAGCCCTCGACCGACTTGGTCACCTTCTGGCCGTCGGTGCGGTTGAACCAGAAGTCCTGGATGCCCAGCGCCTCCGGGTCCTTGGCCGCCTCCTGGAAGTCCTTCACCGGCAGCCCGCTCGCCTTGGCGAGCGTGGCGTAGACGTCGACGGAGGTCCAGCCCTCCTCGATGGTGACGCCGTTGGTGACCCGGGCCTTCGGGTCGAGCAGCAGGGTGACCGCGCTCGCGCCCGACATCTGCTTCTTCAGGTTGTAGGTGCCCGGCTGGATGTTCTTGCCGCGCGGGTTCTCCTCCGCGGCGTCGGTGAACGCCCGGGTGCTCTTCACCACGTCGGCCTCGACCAGCGTGTTGCCGATCTCGGTCAGCGAGCCCTGCTTGAGCACGACCTGCACCGCGTCGGTGCCGCCGCCGTCGTAGTCGGCGGCCGTGAAGAAGCCACGGATCTTCTCGAAGCCCAGGTAGCCGCCGACGCCGAGCACGCCGAGCAGGACGAACACCATCGTGAAGGCGATGGCCGTCTTGCCCTTACCGCTGCGTCTCCGGTGCCTGGGTTTGGTCCGATCGGCCTGGTCGCCGTCGAACGCCAGATCCAGCTCGTCGATCATCCTGTCCGCCTCCGCTGCGCGTCCAGCCAGCTCTGCAGGATCTCGACGGCGGCCGCCTGATCCACGACCGCCCGCTGCCGCTTGCCCCGCACGCCGCGTTCGGCGAGCCTGCGGGAGGCGACCACGGTCGACATCCGTTCGTCGGTCAGCACCACCGGAACAGACCCGGCCGCCTGTTCCAGACGCTGCACGTACGCGCGGATGTCGCCGGCGGCATCCCCCTCGCGCCCGTTGAGGCGCACGGGGAGGCCCACCACGATCTGCACCACCTCGTGCTCCCCCACGAGGCGAACGAGCTCGGCTATGTCGCCGGGGACGGCGTCGGGCGCCGCCCCCATGTCACGGGGCACCGTGACCAGGGGGGTGGCCAGGATCCCGTCAGGGTCACTGATCGCAACCCCGACGCGCACCTTACCGACATCCACGGCCAGTCGCCTACCCCGCGACGGCACGCTCATCGGGCCACCCCTCCTCCTCTCAGGCGATCTCGCCGACCGCCTTCTCCACCGCTGCGAGCAGGACCGGCGCCTGGTCAGCGGGCACGCCACCGCCCTGCGCGAGGTCGGCGTTGCCGCCACCCCGGCCGGACAGGGCGCCCTTGACCAGGTCGGCCGCCGACAGGCCACGGCCCTTGGCCGCCGCGTTGACGGCCACGATCAGTGACGCCTTGCCGTTGGCCCGGGCCGCCACCGCGACCGCCGCCGGACGAGCCGAGTCGATCTTGCTCCGGATCTCCTGGGCAAGGGTACGCACATCGTTGGCCGCCGCACCCTCGGGTGCCTCGGTGCCGACGAAGGCGACACCCCGGACATCCTTGGCCTGAGCCGCGAGCGCCGACGCCCCGCCGAGCACGAGCTGGGCCCGCATCTTCTCGAGCTCCTTCTCGGCGTCGCGCAGCGCCGTGACGGTCTGCTCGACCCGGTCCGCGACCTGGTCGCCGGGCACCCGGAACAGCTCCGCGAGCCGGCTGACCAGCAGGTGCTCCTTGGCCAGGAAGCCGAACGCGTCGATGCCCACGAGCGCCTCGACGCGGCGCACGCCGGAGCCGATGGAGGACTCGTTGAGGATCTTCACGAGGCCCAGCTGGCCGGAGCGCGCGACGTGCGTGCCGCCACAAAGTTCACGCGCGTAGTCGCCGACTTCAACCACCCGGACCTCGTCGCCGTACTTCTCGCCGAACAGGGCCATCGCGCCGAGCCGGCGCGCCTCCTCCTGCGAGGTGATGAACGCGTGCACTTCGAGGTCCCGCAGCAGCACCTCGTTGACCTGCTGCTCGACGTCGTGCAGCACGCTCGGCGCGACCGCGCCGGGGGTGTTGAAGTCGAAGCGCAGCCGGCCCGGCGCGTTGAGCGAGCCCGCCTGGGTCGCCGACTCGCCGAGGAACGCCCGCATCGTCTGGTGCACCAGGTGGGTCGCCGTGTGCGAGCGCGAGATGGCCTTGCGCCGCGTGATGTCGATCTCGGCGAAGCCGGCCTCGCCCGCGCGTACCTCGCCCCGGATGACCCGGGCCTTGTGCACGATCAGGCCCGGGATCGGCTGCTGCACGTCGACGACCTCGACCTGCCCGCCGCCCACGTTGATCACGCCGGTGTCGGCCTGCTGGCCACCGCCCTCGGCGTAGAACGGGGTCGTGTCGAGCACCAGCTCGACGTAGTCACCCTCGCCCGCCGCCGCCACGCTGCCGCCGGAGCCGAGCAGCGCCCGCACCCGCGACTCCCGGGTGACCTCCTGGTAGCCGGTGAACTCCACCGGGCCGCCCTCGTCGAGCACGCCCCGGTAGGCGCTGAGGTCCGCGTGGCCCGTCTTGCGCGCCTTCGCGTCCGCCTTCGCCCGGGACCGCTGGTCGGCCATCAGCCGCCGGAAGCCCTCCTGGTCGACCGAGAGGCCCTGCTCCTGGGCGATCTCCAGGGTCAGGTCGATCGGGAAGCCGTACGTGTCGTGCAGCTGGAACGCCTTGTCGCCGCCCAGCTTCGCGCCGCCCGACTTCTTGGTGTCCGCGATCGCGGTGTCCAGGATCGTCGTGCCCGCGCGCAGCGTCGAGAGGAACGCCTCCTCCTCCGCGTACGCGTACGTGGAGATCCGGCCGAACTCCTGCGCCAGCTCGGGGTACGACGGCGCCATGCAGTCGCGCGCCACCGGCAGCAGCTCGGGGAAGGTCGCACCCTCCCAGCCGAGCAGCCGCATCGCCCGGATCGCCCGCCGCATGATCCGGCGCAGCACGTAGCCGCGGCCGTCGTTGCTCGGGGTCACGCCGTCGCCGATGAGCATCAGTGCGGTCCGCACGTGGTCGGCCACGACCCGCAGCCGTACGTCGTCGGGGTGCGACTGGCCCGCCTCGTGGCCCGAGTGCGCGCCGTACACCTTGCCGGTCAGCTCGGCCGCGCGGGCGAGGATCGGCTTGACCTCGTCGATCTCGTACAGGTTGTCGACGCCCTGCAGGATCGACGCGACCCGCTCGAGGCCCATGCCCGTGTCGATGTTCTTCTTGGGCAGATCACTGACGATCGTGAAATCTTCCTTGCTCTTCACGTCGGTGATCTCGTACTGCATGAAGACGAGGTTCCAGTACTCCATGTACCGGTCCTCGTCGACCTCCGGGCCGCCGTCCTTGCCGTACTCGGGGCCGCGGTCGTAGAACAGCTCCGAGCAGGTGCCACCCGGGCCGGCGATGCCCATGTGCCACCAGTTGTCCTTCTTGCCCCGGCGCACGATCCGCTCGGCGGGCACGCCGATGGCCTGCCACATCTCGAACGCCTCGTCGTCGTCCAGGTAGACGGTCGGCCAGATCCGCGACGGGTCCAGCCCGAAGCCGCCCTCCTCGACCGACTTGGTGGACAGCTCCCAGGCGAGGCGGATCGCGTCGGCCTTGAAGTAGTCGCCGAACGAGAAGTTGCCGTTCATCTGGAAGAACGTGCCGTGCCGGCTGGTCTTGCCGACCTCGTCGATGTCCGGGGTGCGGATGCACTTCTGCACCGACACCGCCCGGGAGAACGCCGGGGTCTGCTGGCCCAGGAAGTAGGGGACGAACTGCACCATGCCGGCGTTGATGAACAGCAGGTTGGGGTCGTCGATAGCGGGCAGCGGGGCACTCGGCACGACCGTGTGCCCGTTGGCCTCGAAATGCGCCAGGAAGCGCCGCTTGATCTCCGCCGTCTTCATCAGTAGCCCTCCTGGGCGTGCCGCCCCTGTGACCCGGGCTGCGGGTCCTCCCGCAGCTCGGCGAACTTGTCCTCGTACAGCTCGCCCGCGGCGAAGGCCTCGTGGATCTCCTGCTCGCGCTCGGCCATGCCCTCACGGACGTCGTCCACGAAACTACGCAGCGACTCGACCAGGCCGCCAGCGGATTCCGACAGCGACGTGGCGATGCCGGTGGGCGTGAACTCGTTGGCCTTCTGCGTCAGCTTGCGCACGACGATGGCACCGACGGCCAGGCCCACGCCCAGCCAGAGCAACCGCTTCATCAGTCTTCTTCTTCCTGCGTGCTTACATCAGCGGGTACGGGCGGCCTTGCGGCGCTGCTTCAGGGTGGCGCGCACGTCACGCTCGTCCTCGGCGTGCCGGCGGGCGGCGGCGGCCTTGCGCAGGCCGTACCCGAACGACGCGACCTTGACCAGCGGGTTCGCGGCGGCGGCCGAGACCACGGTGGTCAGGTTGGCGACGTTCGCGGTCACGTTCTGGGCGTGCTCGGTCATCGTGTCGATCTTGGCAAGCTGGACGTTGACACCGTCCAAAGAGACCTGCACCTGACCCAGCGTGGCGTTCACTCCCTGTACGGTCTCGGTCACGCCGCCGAGCAGCGGGCCGGTCCGGTCGTTCAGGTCGTTGATCGCGTTGGTGGCGGCGTCGACGGTGCGGCCCAGCTTGAGGATCGGCACGGCGAGCACGAGCACGAGCATCAGGAACGCGCCCGCCGCGATCAGGCCTGCGATTTCTCCGGCGTTCATTACACGCGTCTCCTCTACCGACGGATCCTGCCCGGCGCCCGGGACAGCTCTCATTCACGACAACGGTGAGACCCTACCGTCCGTGACCGGGGTCCGCGTCACGACGGCGCTGGTGTCGGGGATACCGCCCGGGCCGTCTTCGTGCTCGCCGCCCGGGTCGCCGCTGTGCCGGCCTCCCGGGCCGCCTCGGTGACGGCGGCCCGGACGGCCGGGGTGGTGTCAGGACGCGGCGGGCTCGGGGGTGGGGTCGAGCAGCGGATCATTGGTCAGGATCGGGTCCGGGGTCTCGCCGATCAGCGACGGGTCGACGGCCGGCTGCGGCCTGCCCCGCCCGTCCGTGACGGCGTTCTGCACCTTGATGCTGACGGTCGAGCCGACACAGGTCGCCGGATCGGGTGTCTCCACGACCCCGTCGGGCCCGACCGAGGGCAGCACGGCCGGGTCCTGCGCGGCCCGGGCGTCGATGGCGCACTCGGGCTGCCGCACGTACAGGTCCAGAGTGAACTCGTCGCGCGACCAGCAGGTGTACTTGCCCTCGGTGCTGGGGGCCTGATCGGCGCACTC
Source organism: uncultured Actinoplanes sp. (assembly GCA_934667465.1). GTDB lineage: Bacteria > Actinomycetota > Actinomycetes > Mycobacteriales > Micromonosporaceae > Actinoplanes. Next base: position 6,469 of record CAKUMG010000246.1, read on the forward strand.
CCCCGTCCGGGGCGCCCAGCCGGCGGTGCGGAGGGCTGTCGCGTACGCCTGATCGGTCTCCTCGAACGGCTTCTCCGACTGCACGAGCCGCTCCCGGAACTTGCAGTCCAGGAAGCACCAGCGGCTGCCGGTGCTGCGGTCCTCGGCCTTGCCGTCGGCCCACGCGGGCACCGGCAGCGCGTCGAGCGACGCGTACACCGGGTCCTGCGACACCGATCGGATCCCGAACAGCAGGGGCAGCAGCCCGAGCACGATCACGCTCAGCGACACCAGGGTCGCGACCCGCAGGCGGCGCTGGGTCCGCAGCCGCCTGCGCAGCTGGGCGCCGGCGCCCTTGAGCCCGCCGGCCGGCTCCTCCTCGCCCGCGTCGTCCTCGTCACCTGCGAAGCGCGCTTCACCAGCCGGCCCGGTCTGCCCGTTGCGCCTGTCCTGCGCGCTCGGTCCGTGGTCGGCATCGTCGCGGCCGGGGACCCGGGCGGCGGCCACGGCGGGGCGGGTTCCGGGGACGCTCGCCGCCCCGACGCTCGCTCCGCCGACGCTCGCCGACCCTACGCTCGCTCCGCCGACGCTCGCTCCGCCGACACTCGCTCCGCCGACACTCGCTCCGCCGACACTCGCTCCGCCGACACTTGCCGCCCCGATGCTTGCTGCACCGACACTGGCGGAGCCGACGCTGGCCGACCCCACGCTCGCTCCGCCGACGCTCGCCGAGCCCACGCTCGCTCCGCCGACGCCCGCTGGGCCGACCTTGGCGGCGCCGCTGACGGAGGCCGAGCCTGCCGCGTTGGGGGCGGGTGCGCCCGCGGGCCGCGCCGCTCCGGTCACCTTGGCCGCGCCGGTCGTATCCGGAGAAGCCGGCCTTGCCGCGCCCGTCACCTTCGCAGCACCGGTCGCGTCCGGAGACGCCGGCCTTGCCGCGCCCGTCACCTTCGCAGCACCGGTCGCGTCCGGAGACGCCGGCCTTGCGGCGCCCGTCACCTTCGCGGCACCGGTCGCATCGGGGGAGGCCGCACCGACGGGCCGCGCAACGCCGGCCGGGGTTCCGTCGCCCGCCGGGGCAGTGCCCCGACCGGCGGCCGCGCTCCCGGCGACCCTGGCCTGCCCGCCGGCTCGCCGGGTGTTCTCCCCCGGGCCGTCAGCTGCATGATCGGGCAC
>CAKUMG010000247.1 GCA_934667465.1 uncultured Actinoplanes sp.
CCGCTGCAGCCCATCCTGCTCGGCGTCGACGAGGAGGCCTCCCCGCACCGCGACGTGCTCGCCGCCGCCGACGACCTCGACGGCATGCCGGTCGTGCTCGCCGACCTGCACTCCGCGCTCCCCGCCATCCTCGCGGGCATCCGCGCCGACCGGCCCGACGCGCGCGTCGCCTACGTGATGACCGACGGCGGCGCGCTGCCCGCCTGGTTCTCGATGACCCTGAGCGGGCTCGCCGGGCACCTCGCCGGCACGGTCACCGCCGGCCAGGCGTTCGGCGGCGACCTCGAGGCCTCGACCGTGCACACCGCCCTGCTCGCGGCCCGGCACGTGCTGCGCGCCGACGTGACAGTCGTCGCGCAGGGCCCCGGCAACCTCGGCACGGGCACGCCGTGGGGCTTCTCCGGCGTCGCGCTGGGCGAGGCGGTCAACGCCACGGTCACGCTGGGCGGCCGGCCGGTCGGGTCGCTGCGGATCTCCGACGGCGACGCGCGGCCGCGGCACCGGGGCGTCTCGCACCACACGCTCACCGCGTACGGGAAGGTCGCTCTCGTCCCCGCCGACCTGCCCGTGCCGGCCGACCTGCCGGTCGACCTGGCCAAGGAGGTCGGCGAGGCCCTGGCGCCGCTGGCGAGCCGGCACCGGATCGTCGAGGTGGCCACGCACGGCCTCGACGCGGCGCTGCTGGCCAGCCCGGTCAAGCTCTCCACCATGGGCCGCGGCCTGGCCGAGGACCACGCCTACTTCCTCACCGCCGCCGCAGCCGGCCGTCATGCCGCCGGGTTGCTGGACGTCTAGGTCTTCTGGACGAGGGTGACCCCGTCGCGGACCGCGAGCATCACGGCGGTGACGCGCGGATCGGCGGCGACGTCGTCGTTGAAACGCTGCATGACCGCCGTCGACGCGCTGGTCGGGTGGGGCACGACCACCTCACCGCCGCGCAGCACGTTGTCGATCACCAGCAGCCCGCCCGGGCGCAGCCGCGGGACCAGCTCGGCGTAGTAGTCCGGGTAGCCGCCCTTGTCCGCGTCGATGAACGCGAAGTCGATCACCGGGTCGGCGGGCAGCGCGCGCAGCGTGTCGATCGCCGGGGCGAGGTGCAGCTCGATGCGGTCCTCCAGCCCCGCCTTCGCCCAGTAGTCGCGCGCGACGGCGGTGAACGTCTCCGACACGTCGCAGCACAGCAGCCGCCCGCCCGGCGCCAGCCCTCGCGCGATGCAGATCGCCGAGAAACCCGTGAACGTGCCCACCTCGACCGCGCTGCGGGCACCGGTGAGCCGGGCCAGCATCGTCAGCAGCGCGCCCTCGTCGGCCGAGATCTGCATCCCCGCCTGCCCGGCGAACCGCTCCCGGGTCTCGGCCGCCAGCTCCACCAGCAGCGGATCCGCGGGCGCCGAATGGGCCAGCAGATAATCCTCCAGCGCCGGAGACAAGATGCCGGACAAGCGCGGTCACCGCCCTAATCGAAGAAGATCAGATAAAGCCAGCCGAGCAGGAGCAACCCGAGCACCGTCGCATAGAGCCACGTCGGGATCTTGTGGTTGCCCTCCCGGTCCTTGCGGATCTGGTCGCGGATGCGGTTGCGGCGCCTGTCGATCCTGGCGTGCAGGACGTCGTCGAACGTCCGCTCCCGCGGCTCCTCGGACGGCTGCCGGTCGGGCTGGTGCGACGGTGTAGTCATAGCCCGACCAGCGTAACCGCCCGCTACATGCTCGCGATGAGCCGCTCCACCCGCTCGTCGTAGGCCCGGAACGGGTCCTTGCACAGCACCGTGCGCTGCGCCTGGTCGTTGAGCTTCAGATGCACCCAGTCGACGGTGAAGTCGCGCCGCTTCTCCTGGGCGTGCCGGATGAACTCGCCGCGCAGCCGCGCCCGGGTGGTCTGCGGCGGCGTCTCCTTCGACTGGAAGATCTCCAGATCGTTGGCGACCCGGTCGACCTGCTTGCGCTTCTCCATCAGCGCATACAGCCCGCGGCCCCGGCGCACGTCGTGATAGGCCAGGTCGAGCTGCGCGATCCGCGGGTGCGACATGGGCATGTCGTTCTTGGCCTGGTAGCGCTCGATCAGCTTGTACTTCGACACCCAGTCGATCTCGCGGGACACCGGGTCGAGGTTGCCGCTCTCGATCGCGTCGAGCACCCGGCCCCACAGCTCGACGACCCGCTTGGCGGTCTGGTCACCGCCGCGCCGCTCGACGAACTCCGTCGCCTTGGCCAGATATTCCCGCTGGATGTCGAGCGCGCTGACCTCCTTGTTGTTCGCCAGCCGGATCTTGCGGCGGCCGGTGATGTCGTGGCTGACCTCGCGGATCGCCCGGATCGGGTTCTCCAGGCTCAGGTCGCGCATCACCACGCCCGCCTCGATCATCCGCAGCACGATGTCGGCGCTGCCGACCTTGAGCAGCGTGGTGACCTCGTTCATGTTGGAGTCGCCCACGATGACGTGCAGGCGCCGGTAGCGCTCGGCGTCGGCGTGCGGCTCGTCCCGGGTGTTGATGATCGGCCGGCTGCGGGTGGTGGCGCTGGAGACGCCCTCCCAGATGTGCTCCGCCCGCTGCGACAGGCAGAACACCGCACCGCGCGGCGTCTGCAGCACCTTGCCGGCACCACAGATCAGCTGCCGGGTCACCAGGAACGGGATCAGGACGTCGGCGAGCCTGCCGAACTCGCCGTGCCGCGACACGAGGTAGTTCTCGTGGCAGCCGTAGGAGTTGCCGGCGGAGTCGGTGTTGTTCTTGAAGAGGTAGATCTCCCCGGCGATGCCCTCGTCGTGCAGGCGCTTCTCGGCATCGACGAGCAGGCCCTCGAGGATCCGCTCGCCGGCCCGGTCGTGCGCGACGAGGTCGGTCACCGAGTCGCACTCCGGGGTCGCATATTCCGGGTGCGAACCGACGTCGAGATAGAGACGGGCTCCGTTGCGGAGGAACACGTTGCTGCTGCGTCCCCAGGACACCACACGGCGGAACAGGTAGCGGGCGACCTCGTCCGGGGAGAGCCGCCGCTGACCCCGGTAGGTGCATGTGACGCCGTACTCGGTCTCCAGACCGAAAATTCGCCGTTCCATGACGAAACACTAGCCGCATAAGACGTGTCGAGACACATACGCAGCGTAGGAAAATCCAGGATCAAGAGCCGGATGTCGTAGCGGGGTGGTGGGTGCGGACCGCTGCTCACGCCGAGGTACCCGATGAGGCTTCGCCGGCCGCTGACGCGTCCGAAGCGCGAAGCCCCACCGGGCCACGTGCGTGATCCAAGACCCCGAAGGTCAAACCCTCAGGACTCGTCCTTGCCCTCCAGGTCCACCGAGGCGGCCGAGATGGTGGGCTTGTCGTCGGATGCCGGCGGCGGGGAAGCGTCCGTGCCGCCCTCGGCCGGCTTGTCCTTGCCGCCGCCGAGCAGCGACTCCAGGGCCGCGCCCGTGATCCGGCGGAACGCCCGGCCCTTGCGCGTGCGGTCGAGCACCGCCGCCTCGAGCTGCGCCGCGCCGAGCTCGCGCTGGGTGCCGTTGTCGCCACCCACGCTGCCCAGGCCCTTGACCGCGAGCGCCAGCGCCGTGGTCAGGTCCGCGGACGCGTCGTGGCTCTCCTTGAGCACCGCCGAGATCGCCTCGGCCGAGCCGCCCATCGCCATGAAACCGGGCTCGTCCATCACGGACCCGTCATAAGTGATGCGGTAAAGCTCGTCGCTCTCCGGCGCGGCACCGACCTCGGCCACGCAGATCTCGACCTCGTAGGGCTTCTGCGTCTCCGAGAAGATCGCGCCCAGGGTCTGGGTGTAGGCGTTCGCGAGCGCGCGGCCGGTGACGTCACGCCGGTCGTACGACAGGCCGTTCAGGTCGGCCATCCGCACGCCGGCCCGGCGCAGGCTCTCGAACTCGTTGTAGCGGCCGACTGCCGCGAAACCGATCCGGTCGTACAGCTCGCTGATCTTGCGCAGCGTCGTGACGTTCTCGGCGACCAGCAGGATGCCGCCCTCATAGGTGAGGACGACGGCGGAGCGGCCGCGCGCGATGCCCTTGCGGGCGTACTCCGAGCGGTCGCGCTGGACCTGCTCGGGCGAGGCGTAGAACTGCATGGCCACGGGTGGGGACTCCTAATCTCGCAGAGGGCTCAGCTCGTATGGGCGGCCGGCGCCTAGCCGCCCGGGTTCTCCGCACGCCCGGCGACCACGGCCTCGGCCACAGCCGTGACATCGGCCTCGCTGAGCCGGTGCGTGCCCTCCGCCGTCGCCGTCATCACCACCGGGAAGATCTTGCGGATGACGTCCGGCCCGCCGGTCGCGGTGTCGTCGTCCGCGGCGTCGTAGAGCGCTTCGAGCGCCAGCCGCACCGCATCCGCCGTGCTCACGCCCGGCCGGTACTTCTTCTTCAGCGCCGACTTCGCGAACAGCGACCCCGAGCCGATCGCCTCGTAGCCGGTCTCCTCGTAGAGCCCGCCCGCCACATCGAAACTGAAGATCCGCCCCGGCCGCGCCGGGTCACTCGGCGCCAGGTCGTACCCCGCGAACAACGGGATCACGGCCAGCCCCTGCATCGCCGCGCCGAGATTGCCGCGCACCATCGACGCCAGCCGGTTCGCCTTGCCGTCCAGCGACAGCATGGCGAGCTCGATCTTCTCGTAGTGCTCCAGCTCCACCTGGAACAGCCGCATCAGCTCGATGCCGATGCCCGCCGTGCCCGCGATGCCGATCAGCGAATACGCGTCGGCCGGGTGCACCTTCTCGATGTCCCGGCTCGCGATGAGATTGCCCATGGTCGCCCGCCGGTCGCCCGCCATCACCACGCCCTCGGCGGTCGCGATGGCCACGATCGTCGTGCCGTGCGGCGCGATGTCCGCCGACATGCCCGGAGGCAGCGGCCGGCGCCCCGGCAGCAGCTCGGGCGCGGCCTGCGTCAGGAACTGCGTGAAGGAAGACGTCCCCGCGTTGGTGAACACATCTGGTAGACGCCCGGATGGATCAAAACCCGCTGCCACATGGTTCCTTTCAGGTACGTGATCGCTTGGGCCAGGAACACCGGGTTGTCCCGGAACTGTCCCAGACCGCCGTTGCAGTTGAAGCACAGTATCCCGCGCACGTGCCCATCGCGATGATCGTGATCGACATGTTGAGGGTCCGCCGCGCCACAGATCGCACAGACCCCACCCTGCGCCGCCAGCATCTCGTCGAAGTCGGCCTGCCCGATCCCGTAGCGGCGACGTAGGTGGTATTCCCGTTCGCTGCCGTAGAGCCGACTTGTGGCCTCTTTACCCCGGACGTTGTGACAGGGCTTGCAATAGCGGCCGTGACCACCCCGGCCGCTGCGGTTGCGGGGGAAGTCCGTCAGGGGTTTGACCGACTCGCAGTCCGGACAAAAACGGTGGCCGTCCGGGACGACACGTGGCGGCACGACCTTGCGGCCGTACTTCTCCTCCACGCGCTTGGCGTAGCTTGCCTTCGAGCGGATGTTGAAGCAGTCCTTGCAGTAGCTGCCCCGGCCATCCGGCCGCTTGCTACTCGAGCAGAACTGCTCCAGCGGTTTCACCGCCTTGCAGTCGCGGCAACGCCGCAAGCCGGTACCTTCCCAAGCGTCCCGAGCCATGTCCGTTTTGCCCTATTCACCCCCCTTTTGGACGTAGCCTCTGACAAACTCTTCGGCGTTCTCTTCCAAAACGGAGTCGATTTCGTCGAGCAGGTCGTCGACGTCCTCGTCGATCTCGGCCTTGCGCTCGGCAACCTCGGGATTGGCCTCGGTGGTGACGTCCTCGATCTCCTGGTCGCTCCTGCCCTTGCCGGACTGCGACTGACCGCCGGTGTCTCTGGTTGCCATGACCTGCCCCCTTCAAGACCCACAGTTTCGGGTTGGGAAAAACCTACCTCGCCGGTACGACGAAAACCGCCGCCCGCCCGCGTGTTTCTTGCGGCCGGGCGGCCGCCTCAGCGGCTCGTGATGACCTCGAGCAGATCCTTGGCGGTGTCGCACCTGTCGAACAGCGCGCCGACGTGCTTGCGGGTGCCCCGCTCGGGTTCCATCATCGGGACCCGGACGAGGGACTCGCGGCCGACGTCGAAGATGACCGAGTCCCAGCTCGCGGCGACCACTTCGGACGCGTAGCGGGCCAGGCACTGGCCGCGGAAGTACGCCCGGGTGTCCTCGGGCGGTTCCACCATCGCGCGCCGCACCTCCTCCTCGTCGAGGAGCGTCTTCATCGAGCCCCGGGCCACCAGCCGGTGGTAGAGGCCCTTCTCCGGGCGGACGTCGGAGTACTGCAGGTCGACGAGCTGGAGCTTCGGCGACGACCAGGGCAGTTCCTCGCGTTCCCGGTAGCCCTCGAGCAGGCGCAGCTTGGCGACCCAGTCGAGCTCGTCGGAGCACTTCATGGGGTCGTCGCCGAGCCGGGTCAGGATGCTCTCCCAGCGGGTGAGCACGTCGGCGGTCTGGTCGTCCACGTCGGTGCCGTAGCGCTCCTCGACGAACTGCCGGGCCCGCTCGTAGTAGGCCCACTGCAGGTCGAGCGCGGTGAGCCGGCGGCCGTCGCGCAGCCGCATGAGGTGCTTGAGCGTGGGGTCGTGGCTGACCGCCTTGAGCTCGGAGACGGGGTCGGCGATGCCGAGCTCGCCGGTGAAGACCTTCTCCTCGATCATGGCGAGGATCAGGGAGGTGGTGCCGACCTTGAGGTAGGTGGAGATCTCGGAGAGGTTGGCGTCGCCGATGATCACGTGGAGGCGGCGGTACTTGTCGGCGTCGGAGTGGGGTTCGTCGCGGGTGTTGATGATCGGGCGCTTGAGGGTGGTCTCGAGTCCGACCTCGACCTCGAAGAAGTCGGCGCGCGAGGAGATCTGGAAGCCGCTGCCGGTGCCGTCCTGTCCGATGCCGACGCGGCCCACGCCGGTGACGATCTGCCGGGTCACGAAGAACGGTGTCAGGTGCGCGACGTTGTCGGCGAACGGCGTCTGGCGTCGCATGAGGTAGTTCTCGTGTGACCCGTACGAGGCGCCCTTGTTGTCGGTGTTGTTCTTGTAGAGCTGGATGCGGTGGGTGCCGGGGATGGTCGCCGCGCGCCGGGCGGCCTCGGCCATGACGCGCTCGCCGGCCTTGTCCCAGCGGACGATGTCGAGCGGGGTGGTGCATTCGGGGGTGCTGTATTCGGGGTGCGCGTGGTCGACGTAGAGCCGGGCGCCGTTGGTCAGTATCACGTTCGCCAGGCCGAGGTCCTCGTCGGCGAGCGCGTCGGCCGGGTCGTAGGCCGCCCCGGAGTAGGTGAAGCCGCGGGCGTCGCGCAGCGGCGACTCCTCTTCGTAGTCCCACCGGGCGCGCCCGCCGCGGGTGAGTTCGGGCCGGGCGCCGTAGGCGTTGACGACCTGCGAGCTGGTGACCATCGGGTTGGCGCCGGGCTGTCCGGGCACGGAGATTCCGTACTCGACCTCGGTGCCCATAATCCGCCGAACGCTCATGCGACCACTCCGCCCGCCACTGTGCTGCCGTTGCCCATGCATCGAGCCTAGACGCTTCGTCGCCGGTTCTCGCCCTCGCGCGTGCGCGTCTCGCCACTCTGGGTAGATCAATCGTGGTGAAAGTGCCTCGCAGATGGGTTCGGCCCCGGGGCACCTCGCGGTGGCCCGGGGCCGAGCTCGAGCTGGTGTTACAGG
>CAKUMG010000248.1 GCA_934667465.1 uncultured Actinoplanes sp.
CGCTGACGCAATCCAGCATGCCGACCTGTGCCCCGGGGGCGCGGTAGCTCTCGGCCAACGCCGGGAGGAAGCCGTTGAGCACCACCACCGCACGGCCGCCGATCCGGGCCGGCGACGCGTACGATCCGGACCCGAGCTTGGTGATGCCGCCCGCCCGGATCCGCTCCTCGAGGGCGGTGACGGACAGCCCGGCCTCCAGGGTCATCGCTTCGTACGCACCCACCGCCACGGCGTCATCGGTACGTGCGCGGACCGCGTGCAGTTCGGCCCGGGCACCGCTCGTGAGGGCCGCCGCCCCGTCCGCGGCGACCCGGTGCAGTCGCGGGTAGTGGAGCAGCAGGAAGCCCCGGGACACGAAGTCCCCCGCGGGCAGAACAGCGTGGCGCCGGACCGTGACACCCTGCGACTCGAGTGTCCGGACGGCCGCCCCGACCGCGCCGGGCACCACCGAGGTCTCGGGCTTGACCAGAACCGCGAAGCTGGTCACCACAGCGTGATGCCGGTTTCGATCATCTCGGCGGTCAGATCGCCGGAGCTGGCCACCATTGTCGCCACCAGATCGCGCAGCTCCGCCTCGTCGGCGTCCGCGGAAGTCACCACGACCTCGTCGGGGCGATCGAGCGGCGCCTCCTTCGAGGTGAAGATGTGCACCTGTGACGGCCCGCCGAACCGGTCGTGCACCTGCTGGGCCAGGCGCATCGCCATCACGTTGTAGATCTTGCCGGTGTGATCGAGCGGGTTCTTGCCCGCCGGCGCCTCGATGCTCATCGGGCGCATCGGCGTGATCAGTCCGTTGACCCGGTTCCCGCGGCCGACGACGCCCACGTCTCCCGTGTCCGCCACCGAACCGAGGGCGGTCAGGTATGCCCGGCCGTTGCGGTCGGTGGCGTTCATCAGCATCGCGAAGTCAGCGATGCCGAGAGCGCGGACGAATTGTTCCAGCTCGGCCTGGATGACCGCCTTGCGGGCCCAGTACTCCTCCAGCGAGCCGATGCCCGACGCCAGGAAGGGCATGTTGACGACGAGGTTGAAATGGTCCTGCCTGCGGCTGCCGAACACCTTGACGTCCCAGCCGGTGTCCGGGTGCCGCTGCTTGAAGTCGGCGCCGTTGATCAGGTTTTCGAGCCCCATCACGGCCGTCTCCAGGCGTGACAGCGGGGCGTATCCGTGCAGGAGATTCGTGTCGTTGGAGACCAGGCCCTCGGAGTACAACGGCACCAGGTCGGCCGGGGACTGCGGCTGGTAACGCGAGGTCTTGCGGCCGGCGCCCTGGTGGTCCACCACGCCCAGGTCCACCACCAGGTGCCTCGACGCGTCGAATCCGGTGGTCACCTCGGCGAGCACGTCGGCCGCGGCGCGGAACATGATGTCCTGCACGGGGATCTCGGTGCCACCGACGCGGTAGGCGCCCTTGCCGAAGACCGTCACCCGGTACGGTTCGATCAGCTCGCCGCGGCCGAAGTCGAAGTCGGCGCCGCCGCCGAACAGGGTCACCTTGTCGAACCAGTGGTGGGCTACGCCGCCGAACTCCTTCAGGCAGTGCTGGGAGTAGTAGCGGGACATGCGTTCGGCCATGGCGTCACACATGGTGTCCGGGTGGCCGACGCCCTTGCGCTCGACAAGTTCATAGGGCAGATCCTCGACGGTCCGCGAGTCGCGTTCGATCGACAGCATGGTTGCTTCTCCTTTGACTCTCAGACAGCGGTGAGCCGGCGTTCGATGGCCTGCAGCATGTGCTCGGAGTTCTCCCGCAGAGCTTTCGCGGCCACCGGGTTGAGCATGTCGGCCAGCAGCGGGATGCCGATCTCGAAGTCGACGACGAAGGAGACGACCGAGGTGCCGTCGCCGGCGTCGTCCACCCTCCAGTGACCGACGAATTCGTCGAGGTCCCCCGCGATCTGGGCGAACGACATGACGCGCCGCTCCTCGTCGAGGGTGTCCTCCTCGGTCCATTCCAGGACGGAACCTTTGAGCAGAACGGACCATTCGCTGGTACGGATGCCGTCCGCGCTCTCGCCCGTCATCGTCACGGACTCGACGTTGTCCATGTAGTCGGCGTAGTCCTCGAGGCGCTTGACCGCCTCCCAGGTGTCGGTCACCGGCGCCTTGATGGGCAGGCTGATCTCGACGTGCGGCATGGTTTCTCCTCGGAGCGCTGATGGAGTTCGAGTGCGACGACGTCAGTCGGCCGGCGTGAACGAGATGTCGCGCCCGGTGCCGAACGTGCCGATCACCTCGTCACAGACCAGCAGTGACGGTGGGTGGTGATGGGCGGCGAGTGAATCGATCATCAGGGCGGCGGCGTGCTGTCCGGTGCCGTAGAGCCTGCTGCCCAGGACCGGCGTGACCGCGCTCAGCACCCGGTCACGGGTATCGCTCAGGGTTGCCCTGAGGCCGACCGCGGCCGCCAGTGCCAGCTCCCCGGCGAGCAGGCCCGAGTCCACGTCGACGGCGAGCTGGCGGCAGGCACCACCCAGCGTCAGCAGTTCGCGGGTGGCCCGGCCCAGCAGCGCTGTCCGGGGCCCGAATCTGCCCGTATCCAGCACGGATCGGTAGGCCTGGTCCACCAGCGCACTGAGCACTCCGTGATAGGTCGCGGCGAGCAACACCGAGAACCAGGACATGCCGGCGGTGACGTTCTCGTCGATGACATCGGCCGGTCCGCGGTGAAAGACCAGACGCTCATCCACCTCGACGTCGCGAAGCACCAGCTTCGCGGTATCCGATTCCCGCATGCCCAAGGACGGCCAGGTCCCCTCGACCGACAAGCCGGGTGAGGTGCTGGGCACGAGCGCCAAAATCGACTCGTCCGTCCCGGCGACCCGGGCTGTCAGGCAAACCAGGGTGGCGGTACTCGCCAGCGAGCACGGGAATTTGACTCCGGAGACCCGATAGCCCTTCGCGGTCGGCACCGCATCGGAGCGGCTGCTCATGAAGTTCGCGTTGCCGCCCGGCTCGGCGAACGCGGAAGCCACCAGAGCGCCGGTCTGGGCAATGCCCTCGAGGAGCATCCAGCTGGAGTCGCGATGCCGTTGCCAGTAGTCCGCCATCAGCCCGACGGTGAAGGCGTGCATGTTGAGGGCGACCGCCGCCGACGGATCGGTCATGCCGAGCGACCGTTGCGCCCCGGCGACCTCGACCAGACCTGCCCCACCGCCACCGAACTCCGCGGGAATGGGCAACGCCGCGTAGCCGCCGGCCGCGAGCGCGCGGATACGGTCGGAGCCGGAGGTGCCCTCAGCCGGCGCGGAGGGTGTCCACGTCGTGCTCCAACCCGCGTTCAGCAGAGCGAGATGCGGGGGGTCCTGGGCCATTCCCTCTCCTTCATGATTCCTTCGCCGACCGAATTACGACTTTAGGTAGCGTCAACTTGACTATCCGTTTGCGTTTCTCTGTGCGGAACGTGCATCGATCACAGTTCGAGCAGCGCGAGTAGCGGTGCCGGGGACGGGTCACGGGGATCGACGAGGACGGTGTCCCAGCCGAGCGCGGCGGCGGGAACGATGTCCAGCTGGGGGGAGTCTCCGACCATTACCCGGCGGTCGAACTCCCCCGCGCCGATCAGCTCGTACGCGCGGCGGTCCGGCTTCTTCGGCCCGCCGTCCGCCGTGAACAGCGCCCGGTCGACCGCCGGCGCCCGCAGCCGGTGCAGGAGCTCGGCCATGAGAGAGCCGGGAAGGAAGCAGTTCGACAGCAGCCGAGCCGTGTGTCCCGCCGCTGTCACGCGGGCCACCGCATCCGCCATCGGTTCGCACAGCCGGTAGGCGCCTGGATCGGCACACCCCCAGGCGTGCCACAACGCCCGTTCCAGGTCGGCCTTCGCACGCCGTTCCCCCCGGGCGGCCAGAGCCGTGTCGAGCAGTTCCATCGTGGCGGGTTGCAGGGCGGCCGGATTCCGCACCGCCGTGAGGACGGCTCCGTACACGGACTCCACTACCGCGCCGGCTGTCCGGGGTTCCAGGGAGAGGAAGGCTGCCAGATCCCGCGCCAGATCGCCCGGCTCCGGCAGGGGGCGGGACGTGACGAGGGTGTCGAAGCAGTCGAAGACCACGAGAGCGGGCACGGTATTCCCCTCAGGACCAGGACAACTTGCGGTGGTCGGCTTTGAAGAACAGCAGCGTCAGCGCGCCGAGGCCCGCCGCGAAGATCAGCAGGACCCCGGCCGGGAGCAGCACGTCGATCACCCCGCCACCATCGATGATCACGGTCGTGAACCCCCGCATGGCCCAATAGCTGGGCACGCCCGGAGCGAGAGGCTGAGCCCAGCCGGGCAGCGCGGACAGCGGTGTCAACGCGCCTCCCAGCCCGGCGAAGACCAGCACCAGCAGGTTGCCGATCACGCTCAGCTGGTTGATGGTGCGGCACAGCGCGACCAATGCCAGGCCGGTCATCACCACGACCAGGGCGAGCGGTACGCCGACGACCACCAGCGCCGGATAGGACCCGGCCACCCGCAGGTCGAACAGCAGTCCACCGGCACCGAAGATGACGGCGAGTTGCACGACGGCGGTGAGCATCGGCACGACCGTCCGGGCGGTGAGCAGTTCTATCGGCCGGACCGGGGCAGCCCGTAGCCGGTCCCACGTCCGCCAGCCGTGCTCGCGGAACACGGCGAAGCCGACGATGTTCACCAGGAAGAAGAGAAACATCACCGCCATGCCCGGTACGCTCTGCTCGGCACCGGTGGCATCGGCCACGTCGTCCGCACGCAGGGTCGCCCGGAACAGCGGCTGCAGGAACGCCATCAACAGCAGCGGCATGACCGTTCGAATGATCAGCGGTGCCAGATCCCGGCGCAACAGCCGCACATCCTGCATGACGAGCGCCCGGATGCGCCGCCCGGCCCCGTCACCCACCGGTGCTCACCCGGTCCGTACCGGCCCGGTCACCGGTGAGGCGGAGGAACACGGTGTCCAGGCTGGGCCGGACCACGCGCATGGCGGTCAGGTCCCGGGCGTGGTCCCCGATCCCGGCCAGCACACCGGCCAGGATCAGGTGCGGCTCCGCGGTGCGGATGCTCAGGACGCCACCGTCGCGGTCCACCGGCCAGGGCAGGTGGAGTTCCGGCGGCGTACCGGCGAAGACCATCTCCACCGCGCTGCCACCGTGCCGGTGCACGAGGTCCGCGATCGAGCCGCGCGCGACGACCCGGCCGTGATCGAGCACGACGACCGTCGCGTCCAGTTCCTCGACCTCCGGAAGGTAGTGGGTGGAATAACACACGGCCGCGCCCTCGTCCGCCAACCGGCGAACGTAGGCGACGAGACGCGACCGGGTCTCCACGTCGACGCCGGCGGTGGGTTCGTCGAGCAGCACGAGCGCGGGCTTGTGGATCAGCGCCATGGCGGTGTGGACCCGGCGTTGCCCTCCCCCGGACAGCTCGTACACCCGACGATCCAGGTGCTCGGTCAGCGCGAGCGCATCGGCTGCCTCGGCGATGCGTTGCCGGGCCACCGTCGCGTTCAACCCGTGCAGATCGGCGAAGAACCGCAGGTTCTGCCGGACGGTCAGCGGGGGGTACACGCCCAGCTCCTGCGGCGCCAGCCCGAGGTGGCGTCGAGCCCGCAGCGGCTCGCGGGAGACGTCGTAGCCGTGCACCGAGATCGTCCCGGCGTCCGGCCGCGACAACCCCGCGACCAGCGACATCAGCGTCGTCTTCCCGGCACCGTTATGGCCCAGCAGCCCGACGATCTCACCTCGGGCGATCTCCAGGTCGACACCGTCCAGCGCGGTGTGCACACCGTAGCTCCTGCTGACGCCGAGTACGGAGAGCTCAGTCGGCACCGCGGGTCCAAGCATCCGGCAACATCGACGGCAGGCCCGCCCGGTCCAGCAGCGGCTGCCAGGTGCGTGCCAGCTTGAAGCCCTTCATCTGGCCGGCACCCGACCGCACGTTGGGCAGGGGTGCGGTGTACCCCAGGCGCGACTCGGTCTCCCGGAGATGGCCGCGGATCCGCTCCAGCCAATCCTCGTCGGCGGCGACCAGGCCCTCGGCGGCCAGTGCCAGACCGGCTTTCACCTCGTCCGGTGACACACCGGAGAACGGGTCGAACGCCGCCTCGTCGTGGCCGTACACCAGTTCGCCGTCCACCCGCAGACCCCGTACCGACAGCGACAACTGCAGTGCCTCGTACGCCATCAGGACCGCGACCTCCTGCTGCCCGGCGGCGACAGCGCCCTCGATGTCCTCGAGCGCGGCCTGACAGCCGAGCAGCAACCGGGCGGCGCCATGCGCGCGGAAGGCAAGGTGCCGGCGAAGGTCGACGGTGGTCATGCGATCGCGCCTTCCTGAGCCGGGCGGGCAACGGAGAGCCACACCATGTTGTGGACGAACAGAGAAAGCAGCTCCGGGGGCGGGAGCGTACCGGCGGGGCCGGACCAGATGGCGGCACCGCTGTCCGCGGCGGGAAGACCGCGCCGGTGCACCTCCACCGCGCGCAGCTGCCAGCGGTCCACCAGCGTGCGGTCGGGAAGCTCCATCGTTCCCGCGCCGGTGGCCCAGTGCAGCACGGTGTGCAACGGCGGCAGCGGTCCGGTCATCCGCGGCACCAGATCCAGCGCGCGGGCCACCTGGGAGGGCGGGTCTCCCGGCGCGAGGGTCTCGCGCAGCAGCGCCAAGCCTTCGGTGTCATCGAGCGCCTTGAGCTTCTCCCCGGCCCACTTGGGCGCGAAGTACACCTGTCCCCCGGCTGCGGCGCGGGAGTTCAGGGCGGCGACCACGGCTCCGCGAGCGCGGACCGCGGCGACCAGAGGCTTGGCTGCGGACAGCCACCGAGCCGCCTCGGCCAGCCGGTGCGCCTCCAACGCGTACCAACGGCGCACGGCATCCTGCAGCCACGGATGGCGTAGCCCGGCGTGCCAGGAGTCCCAGG
Source organism: uncultured Actinoplanes sp. (assembly GCA_934667465.1). GTDB lineage: Bacteria > Actinomycetota > Actinomycetes > Mycobacteriales > Micromonosporaceae > Actinoplanes. Next base: position 6,873 of record CAKUMG010000248.1, read on the forward strand.
GGGGCGACACCACGATCGGCAGGCCGAGGGCGAGGCGGCTGGTCGTGATCAGCTGGCGGCGCCGGTGATTCCATGCGTCCTCGCCGGCGGTGTCGACCGTCGGCCACGGCTCGGCTTCCAGCGCCGCGGTGCCCTCCCGGACGGTGCTGGCCCGGCGCAGGTTGACGTCGATAGTGGTGCCGTGTTCGTGTGACGGGACGGGGAAGCGGTTCAGCTTCTCGTTCTCCACGAGCACCAGCAGGTCAAGGTCGCTGCGCACGTTGCCGAACCCGGCGAGCACCGACCCGGCCGCGACCGCGAGGGCGGGTGGGCCGAACCCCTGGTCAGCCTCCTTGCGCAGCGCGGCTCTGCTCGTCCCCCGCATCTGCAGGAACTCCCCCAGACGCCTTTCCAAGACTTCCGGCCCGGGGAACGCGGCTGTGGTCTCCATAGGGGCACCCTGCCAAGAAGCGACGGGGGAAATCGACACTTATTTCGACCTCCGGAACAACTCCCGGCGACAGCACCTCGCCGGGGCTACAACGGGGGAATGACAGCGACGGCAAAGAGCGCCCTCGGCGTGGTGCGCCGGCACATCTCCCCCCAACTGGCTCTGCTCTACGGCATGAACGGCGCGAACGCCATCGAGGCGATCGGCGAGGGTGCCCGGATCGGTCTGTCCGACGGACGAACCGCCCTGGACTTCGGCAGCTACGCGGTCACCCTGCTCGGGCAGCGACACCCCGCCGTGGTGCAGGCAG
>CAKUMG010000249.1 GCA_934667465.1 uncultured Actinoplanes sp.
GCCGGGCACGACGATCGTGCCGGCGCGGGCGAGGGCGTCGAGGCCGTGGCCGACGGCGAGGCGCAGCGGGCCCGCGTCGACGACCGGCTCGGTGCCGCAGACCTCCACCCGGTAGCCGGGCCGGTCGCCGGGCAGCCGCACCCGGCCCAGGACCTCGATCGGGGTGGCCAGGTCGAACGCGATCGTGTCCGGCAGCGCGAGGACGGCGACGGAGTGCACGGAAACCCCCAGGCAGGAAACAGTCGGAGGATGGCAATCCTGCCACTGGTCGCGGCCGCCGGCGCGGCCGAGGATCGACGGCATGCTCGTACAGATCGTGTTGTTCGACGGGTTCGACCCGCTCGATGTCATAGCCCCCTTCGAGGTGTTCGCCGCCGGCAGCGACGCCGCGGGCGGCGCGCTGGAGGTGGAGCTCGTCGCCGCGGACGGCCCGCGCGAGGTGGTCAGCGGCACCCGGGGGCTGACACTGCGGGCCACCGCCGCGCTGCGGCCCGGCCTGCCGGGCTACGTGGTGGTGCCCGGCGCCAGCGGTCCCACCACCGGCGACCCCGACGACGGGGTGGAGACCATCCCGGTGCTGCTGGCCCGGTTCGCGGAGTCGGCTGCGCCGCTGCTGCGTACGGCGATCGATCATCCGGACGTGACGGTCGCGACCGTCTGCGGCGGCTCGCTCGCCCTGGCCATGGCGGGTCTGGTCGAGGGCCGCCACGTGGTGACCCACCACCTCGGCATGGACCTGCTCGACGCGACCGGCGCGCACGCGGTGGCCGCCCGCGTCGTCGACGACGGCGACCTGGTCAGCGCGGGCGGTGTCACGTCCGGTCTGGATCTGGGGCTCCACCTGCTGGAACGCGAGTACGGCCCGCAGGTCGCGCACGCCGTCGAGCGGCTCTTCGAACACGAGCGGCGCGGCGTCGTCTGGCGCGCCGCCGGCCTGACGCCGGTGCTGTCGTGACGTCGCTCGCCGGCACGTGGGACGTCAGCCTGAAGACCCCGATCGGTACGCTGCGCGCGGTCTACGTCTTCACCGAGTCCGGCGGCACGATCGCCGGGACAGCGGCGACCAGGGCCGAGACGGTGCCGCTCGACGGTATCGGCTGGGACGGCAGCCGCGCGACGTGGCGGCAGTCCGTGACCCGCCCGATGCGCCTCAACCTCGACTTCGACGTGACCGTCGACGGCGACACGCTGTCCGGGCGCTCGCGAGCCGGGCGCCTGCCCCGGACCTTGGTCACCGGCACCCGCCGTCCGCCCGGGCCGGAATGACCTCAGGGGCCGAGCGGAAGCGGCCACGAGGTGGGCGCGCGGGAGGCAGGCGGGCCGGTCAGGAAGCCCGTACCCGGCGGAAGGTCGTCCTAATCTGCTCGGTGAGCACGGCGGGCTGTTCGAGGGCGGCGAAATGCCCGCCCCGGTCCAGCTGCTCGTAGTGCAGCACTGTCGCGTAGCGCCGCTCGATCCAGCGCCGGGATGCCTGGACCGCCTCACCCGGGAAGATGCTGAAGCCCGCGGGGACCGGGTTGGTTCCCGCGGGGGTGCCGGCGGTGCCGTGCCGGTCCTCCCAGTAGAGCCGCGCGGCGGAGGCGGCGGCGTTGGGCAGCCAGTAGAGCATGATGTCGTCGAGGATCTCGTCGCGGTCGATGACCTTCTCGGGGTGGCCGTCGCTGTCGGTCACGTCCTGGAACAGGGTGTAGATCCACGCGGCGAGCCCGGCGGGGGAGTCCGCGAGCGAATAGCCGATCGTCTGCGGCCGGGTCGCCTGCTCACGGGCGTAGCCGTCCAGTTCGGAACCGTAGTGCTGGGCGCGTGCCATCATCCGCTGCTCCTCGGCCGTGGCCTCGCGCATCTCCTCCGGCGTCGGGAAGACCAGCGGCAGGTTGAAGTGCGCGCCCCGGCACCGCTCGGGCGCCTGCCGGGTGAGCTGCTCGACGACCGCCGCGCCCCAGTCGCCGCCCTGGGCGAACCAGCTGTCGTAGCCGAGCCGCCGCATCAGGGTGATCCACGCGTTCGCCGTCCGGGCGACGTTCCACCCGGTGCCGGTGGGCTTGCCGGAGAACCCGAAGCCGGGCATCGAGGGGATCACGACGTGGAAGGCATCCTGTGCGCTGCCGCCGTGGGCGACCGGGTCGGTCAGCGGACCGATCAGGTGCCGGAACTCCAGCACGGATCCGGGCCAGCCGTGGCACAGCAGCAGCGGCACCGCGCCGGGCTCGGGGGAGCGCACGTGCAGGAAGTGGATGTCCAGCCCGTCGAGGACGGTGTGCGACGAGCCGAGGCTGTTGAGTTCGCGCTCCGTGCGCCGCCAGTCGTATCCGGTGGCCCAGTGCTCGCAGAGGGCGCGGACGCGGTCCAGTTGCGGGCCCTGCCCGGAGTCGGCGACGGTCTCGCGGTCCGGCCATCGGGTGGCGGCCAGGCGCCGCGTCAGGTCCTGCAGGTCGGAGTCGGGCACGGCGATGGGGAACGGTTCTACCGGTGGCGTCATGGACGCAGCGTAGCGTAGAAGTGGAATAAGTTTTCAACTTGGAATTCTTCTTCCGCTTAGCTAGGGTTGCACCTGTGACTCCTCTGCGGCGCGATGCCGAGCGCAACCGGCAACTGCTGCTGCGCACGGCGTACGAGCTGATGGCCGTCCACGGTCTCGACGTGCCCTACGAGGACATCGCCCGCGCGGCGGGGACCGGGATGGGCACCGTCTACCGGCGGTTCCCGCAGCGGCAGGATCTGCTGGACGCCCTGTTCGGCGAGCACATCGACACCGTGATCGGTCTCGCCGAACAGGCCGCGCGCGACGAGGACGCCTGGGCGGGCCTGGCCCGGTTCCTCGAGCGGCAGCTCGAGATCGAGGCGGGCAGCCGCGGGCTGGGGGAGCTGCTGCGCGGCCGCAACCGGGCCACCGAGCTGGTGCGGCAGGCGCACGACCGGATGACCCCGTTGATCGCGGACCTCATCGCCCGGGCCGTCCGCGCGGGTCAGCTCCCGGCCGGGGCCACCCCCGCCGACTTCGTCGCGGTGCACGTGATGGTGGGCAGCGTCATGGATGCCTCCCGGGACTTCGCGCCCGGCCTGTGGCGGCGCGCGCTCACGGTCGCGCTGGCCGGGCTGCGCCACGCCGACCTGTCCGGCGAACCGCCGCCCGAGACGGTGATCGACCGCCTGTACGACCACGAGAACCACGACAAGAAATGACGGTCCCCATGCCCCTTCCCGACGCCCTGCTCGACGTCCTGCGCTCCCGAGCGATCTGCTTCGTCACCACCCTCATGCCCGACGGCTCGCCGCAGATCTCGCAGACCTGGGCCGGCACGGACGGCGAACACGTGCTGATCAACACGGTGGACACCCACCAGAAGGCCCGCAACCTCGGACGTGACCCGCGGATCGCCATCGGCATCGCCGACCCCGCCGCCCCCTCGCGGTCGTGGGCGTTGCGCGGCAGCGTCGTCGCCGCCACGACGGAGGGTGCCCGGGAGAACATCGACGAGCTGTCCCAGAAGTACATCGGCCGGCCCTACCCGGGCTTCGGCGGCGGTGACCAGCAGCGCGTCCTGCTCACGGTCAAGGTCGACAGGGTGCACACGCCCTGAGCCCGCTGTCACTTTCGTCGTACGGGCCGGGTGCCCGGGTTCAGACGGAGCACTGACGACCGGGGCGCCGATTTCCGCGAGGCTGGGCCGCACAAGCCCTCCTCACGGAACGGGGACCACCCATGAGCGCCACCGGTCGACGTACGGAAAGCAGTCTTCGCCTTGCCGGTTTGGTTCTGACGTCGTTCCTCACCGTCACCACCTGGATCGACGGGCCGCGCTGGCTGGCCTGGCTCGGCGTCTTCGTGGTGATCGGTACGATCGTGCTGGTCGCCGCCGACGTCCGGGTGTGGCTGCGACGGCGGGATGCCCGGAAGATGCGGCAGGCCCGGCAGGTCCAGCGGGCGGAGCGGTGAGGACTGTGCGAGAGACGACGGCCCGGTGGGTGCAGCAGATCCGCCGGGCCGGTGCGTGGCGGCTGGTCTACGAGATCGGCCTGGTCCTGATCGTGACGATCACGTCGGCGTGGGTGGCCGCCGACACCGCCTGGTATCCGGCGGCGCCGTGGCTGACCGCGCTGACCACCCCGGTGCTGATGCTCACGCGGCTGCGGTTCCCGGTGATCACCTACGTCGCCGCGGCCGTGATCGGGCTGGGCACCGGCGGGCAGAACTCGCTGCTGCTCATCGTCCTGAGCGCCTCGCTGGCGTACCGGGTGGTCACGTTCTGGCAGGTCGTCGCCGCCCTCGCCGCGGGCCTTCCCTGCTTCGTGCTCGCCGTCCTGTGGGAAGAGCCGCTCAGCGGCGAGTGGATCATCTTCGCGACCATGCTGTACGCGTTCCTCGCGCTCCTGCCCGCCGGCGTCGCCCGGCTGGTGCGCCGGCGCCGGACGCTGCTGACCGCCATGCACCGGCGCAACGTGCAGCTGCACAGCGAGCAGGACGAGATCGCCCGCGGCGCGCAGACCCGCGAGCGCGCCCGCATCGCCCGTGACCTGCACGACTCGCTCGGGCACAAACTGACACTGATCTCCCTGTACGCGGGGATGGTGCGCACCGCCGAGGACGAGCAGCAACGCACCGAGACCGCCGACCTGGTGCGCCAGACGTCGTCGGCGGCCATGACCGAGCTGCGCCAGATCCTCGGCATCCTCGCCCACGACGGCGACACCCAGTCGTCGGTGCGCCCGCTGACCGGCCTCGACGAGCTCGCCGCGCAGGCCCGCGCCACCGGCGCCGACGTGCAGGTCGTCCGGGAGGGCGAGCCGCGGCCGCTGGCGGCGCTGACCGAGCACGCCGCGTACCGGGTGCTGCAGGAGGGGCTGACCAACGCGCTGCGGCACGCGCACGGCGGGCGGATCGTCGTGCTGCTGCGCTACGAGGCGGACGCCCTGGTCGCCCGCGTGACCAACACGGCCGGGCAGCGGGTCGTACGGGCCACGTCCGGGCAGGGGCTGCTCGGGCTGACCGAGCGGGTCCGGGTCGCCGGCGGCATGCTGTTCCACGGGCCGGACGGGGACGGCGGGTTCCGGCTGGCGGCCACCCTGCCCTACCCGGGTGACGCGACGGCCCCGCCGCCCGCCGCCCCGGCCGCCGCGGTGCCTGCGGGCCCCGACTTCGCCTCCGTACTCGACAAGCACAGCCGCCGCTCCCGGGCCGTGCTCGCCGGCACCGCGCTGTCGCTGGTCGTGCTCGTGGCGCTGTGCCTGGCCGGCGCGTGGGTGATGGTGTCCGGGGTGGCCATGGACCGCGAGACCTACGACGCCGTACGGGTCGGCCAGTCCGAGGCCGAGGTCCGCGCCCTGCTGCCCGACCCCGACGTCGCGGTCACCGGCACCACCGGCGGCCGGCCCGTGCCCGGAGCACAGTGCATCGACTACCGGATCGCGATCCCGGACATGCTGCGCTCCGCCACGAACGAGACGATCTACCGGTTCTGCTTCCGCGACGGCACGCTGGCCGACAAGCAGATCATCGAGGAGCAGACCCCATGACCGAGACCCTCCGGGTCGTCCTCGCCGACGACGAGGCCCTGATCCGTACGGCCATCGACGCGATCCTGCGTCCCGTCGCCGACATCGAGCTGATCGCCCAGGCGGCGGACGGGCGCGCCGCCGTCGACCTGGTCACCCGGCACCGGCCCGACGTGGTGCTGCTGGACATCCAGATGCCGGTCCTCGACGGCCTGGGCGCGCTGCTCGAGATCCGCCGGCTCACTCCGGCCGTACGCATCGTGGTCCTGACCACGTTCGGCGAGAACGAGTACGTCGCCCGCGCCCTCGCGGACGGTGCCGCCGGCTTCCTGCTCAAGGAGTCGGCCGCCGACGAGCTCGCCTACGCCATCCGCGCGGTCGCGGGCGGCAACGCGTACCTCTCCCCGAAGGTCACCCGCCAGGTCCTCGACAGGTTGCCGGCCGCCGCCGCCCGCCCCGAGGAGGACCTGGCCAAGGTCGCGATGCTGAGTGAGCGCGAGCGCGAGGTGCTGATCCTGCTCGCGCAGGGGCTGTCCAACGCCGAGATCGCCCGCCAGCTCTTCGTCTCCGAGGGCACGATCAAGACGCATGTCTACCGGCTGTTCGCGAAGCTCGGCTCGGAGAACCGGGTGCAGGCCGCGATGCTCGCTCAGCGCGCCGGCCTGCTCGGCACTTCATAAACCCCTTCCGCGGTACGTGGATCCGGGCGCCCTCGCAGCGCCGGCGGCCCGGCCCTTTGCCGTGCCGGTGTCGCGGTCCCTTTGCCGTGCCGGCGTGCTGCGGCGTCTGACGGCCCGGCCCCTTGCCGTGCCGGCTGCGCGGCGTCTTACGGCCCGGCGGCTTCGCGGGGCCGGCGTGCCGGGGTGCAGCGCCTGCGCGGTGCCGCGGCCGCTGCGGGGTCGGTCCACGGGGGAGACCGGGCTCGCCGGGCGGCATGCCCCTGCCGTCCGATGACCGTCGCGCCGTCCGGGCGGAGGTGCGCGTCAGCAGGCGGAGGGCGGGCCCGAGCTGCGGACGATGCGGTAGCCGTCGCTGCGGGCGCGCAGGGTGTAGTCGAGTTCCCAGCGGGTGCACGTCTGGCCCGGGTCGGAGCGCGGGCCCATGCCTGCCTGCTGCCTGCTGCGGAACGTGACGTGGGCGCGCAGGGTGGAGCCCTTGCCGGTGAGCGACCACAGGGTGACGTCGTCGTCCCGGGTGGTCGAGGTGTCGTCGGCGAGCGCCTGCATCTCGCGCGGGCTCGCGGGGTCCACGACGCCGGAGGGGTCCAGCACGCTCGCGACGAGGTCCATGTCGTGCGCGTTGATCCCGGTGAAGTACGTGTCCAGCATCGCCGCCACGTCCTGAGCGCGCGGGTCGGTGAGACCATTGTCGATGGTCACCATGCCGACCCGGTCCAGCCGGGTCACCGGGGGCGGCTCCTGCCCGGGCTCGGCCTCGGTCAGCGGCTCCGCGGGCGGCACCGTCGTGGTGATCGGCGCCGGGACGGCGGGAGCGGGCTCGGCCGGGGTGAGACCGGTCGGAGCCGGCTGGGCAGGTTGGGCCGGTTGGGTCGGGTCGGCGGGGGCGGCGACCTGGGTGGCGGGGGCGGCCGGGCCGGTCACGGTGTCGTCGGAGCGGAGGGTGGACGCGGCCAGGAAACCGGCGGCTACGACGATCGCGGTCACGGCGGCGACAGCCAGCCAGCCGTACGGGTGCCGGCGCGTCGCGGAGCGCGTGTAGGTCAACGACCCGGGTGCCGGTCCCGTGCCGGCCGGTGAGGTGGGCGGCGTGCCGAAGCCGGCCGAGCTGTACTCCGAGTACGTCCGCGTCTCGGCCCCGGCCTGCGGGATCGGCTGGGTCGCCGGCTCGGTGGGTGCGGCGTACGGTGTCGCGGCGAAGGTGGCGTAGGGCGGGACGGCGCCCGCCGGGGGAGCGTTCACGACTCCCGGCATCGGGGTCGCACCCCTCGGTTGTCCGCACACCCGGCAGGCCGTCGCCACGTCGAGGCCGCCGGCACCGCACATCTGACACGTCCACATCGATCCGATGGTGCCAAGCCCGGACGCGGAACAGGCACCTCGGAAACGGCGCGGTACCCCGATGATCGGGTGGCGAGCCGCGCCGCCCGGTCC
>CAKUMG010000250.1 GCA_934667465.1 uncultured Actinoplanes sp.
TCCCGGATGCGAGCGGCCTCGGTGCGCGCCTCGGCCAGCTGCGCCTTGTACTGCGCGAGCAGCTCGTCGGCCTCGGCCTGCGCGGCCTCGGCCCGCTTGATGCCGCCCTCGATCGCCTCGACCCGCGCCTGGTACATCTGCTCCATGCGCGGGAAGACGAACTTGGCCAGGATGAACAGGATCACGCCGAAGGCAATGAGACCGACGATGATCTCCGCCAGCGGCGGGATCAGGATGTGGCTTCCGCCACCCTCTTCCGCTGCCAATGTCTTCATGACTTCTTCCCTTCGACGCTCGCCGGTCCGATGAGGCCGGGCAAGGTCAGCCGCCGAGCGCGAACGCCAGAACCAGGCCGAGCAGGGCGAGCGCCTCGATCACGGCGAAGCCCATGAACATGTAGACACGGGTCAGGCTGGCCGACTCCGGCTGACGGGCCGTCGCCTGGATGTAGGCGGCGAAGACCAGACCCACACCGATACCGGGGCCCAGCGCGGCGATGCCGTAGCCGATGACGTTGAGCGAGCCTTCCATTGTTTCCTCCTGCGTTGAACGCGTGCTGTGACGCGCACGTTTAGGTGAGACAGGTATTCACTTGTGCGAACTCTGTGGTGCCGTGGCCGGTACGCCGGCCCGGGGGTCTGTCAGTGCTCCTCGGAGACGGAGCTCTGCAGGTAGGTCGCCGTCAGCAGCGTGAAGACGTAGGCCTGCAGGATCAGGATGAACAGCTCGAAGAGCGTCATGACGATCGCCATGGCCCAGGAACCGAACGCCGTCACCTTGAGGCCGACGTTGCCCGCCTCCCAGAGCGCGACGCCACCGAGGGTGAAGACCAGGAGGATCATGTGGCCGGCGAACATGTTGGCGAAGAGTCGGATCGCCAGCGTGGCCGGGCGCAGCAGGAGCACCTGGAAGAGCTCGATCGGCACCAGGATCGGCTGCACCCACAGGGGCGCGCCGGAAACCCAGATGCTGTCCTTGATGTAGCGGCCGACGCCCTTCCGCTGGACACCCACCACGATGTAGAGCACCCAGGTGAAGAGTGCCAGCACGATGGGGAACGCGATGTGGGACATCGGCGAGATCTGGGCGAACGGGAAGATTCCCCAGAAGTTGTTGAGCAGAATGAAGACGAACAAGGTCGTCAGGTACGGCGCGAAGCGCACGCCCTGCGGCCCGATGATGTCCTTGGCGATGCCGTCGCGGACGAGACCGTAGACACTCTCGGCCATCCACTGGCCCTTGGTGGGGACGATCTTCGGCTTCCGGTAAGCCGTCAGGAACAGCACGACCAGGATCGCGACACTCAGCCAGACCAGCAGCGTGATCTTGGTGAATGCGGTCTCCCACATACCGCCTTCGAGAGACGGGATCAGGCTGCCGTAGTCGAAGCTCTCCACGCCGGGCGGGAACTCCGCGGCGAGCACGTGCGGCGACTCACTCAACTTGCTTCCTCCGTCGGTCGGGCCGTGTGTTTCAGGCGCCCAGCCTTTTAACGATCAGGTACACACCGGCGGCTCCGCCGCCGATCAACCCGATCAGCAGCCCGACGTGAGGAAGGCTCAGCCAGCGGTCGATCAACCACCCGAGGCCGCCCCACACGATCATGCCGCCCAGCAGATAACCGACAGCGCTCCAACCCGCATCCGCGCCTTGCGGCGGTTCGGGGGGTTTGGATTCGTGGTCACCGGCCATGACGCGAGCAACTTATCAGCCGCTCAACCGCGGCAAGGAGTCACCCCCCACACAACCTCGTCGTGCGGTGCCGGGTGAACTGTTGCTGAATGCCAGACAAGATACGCCCCTCGCGGGCGCGATCAAACGGATTCACGCAGGAAGACACGAACGGGACCCGATCGGGGTCACACACGGTGCATATCGGCGGAGGGTGTGCCCCGCCGGACGGTCCACCAGATCTGGGCGGTCAGCCAGCCGGCGATCATCACGATCATGCCCACCGCCATCGGCCGTAAACCGGCCCAGCCGTCCCGCGGCACGGCCATCAGAGCCACGCCCAGCAGGGAGAACTTGAAGAGATAGGTGCCGAGCCCGACGCTGAGCACCAGCTTGGGGCTCACGGAGTCGGCCCAGGCGACGGCGAGGTCGGAGAGCAGATAGCTGCCCGCGACGATGCCGACGCCCAGCACGGCGCCCAACGCTCCGTCGCTGCCCGCGACGAGCCCGCCGACGATGGTGGCGGCCACCATCAGCACACCCGTGACCGCCAGGGTGGCGCGCAGATGCCCCGCGCGGCTCGCGATCGGGCCGGCGGTCCGCACCGGTTGCTGCTCTGCTGACACGTCACACCTCACTCGTCGGCACCCCGGGGCCGAACGGCGAACGGATGCGCCCGACGACTTTACCGGTGATGCCGGTGAAAACCCCCGCCGGAGGAGAGCGCGGCCATGCTGATCGCCATGGCGATCAGCATCAGCAGCAGGAGGAAAAGCTCGCCCACGACCTCAGAGTCCGCCTCGGGCGACAGGTTGCGCCATCGGCTTTACATGATTCTCAGGAAGTGTCCAGCAAAGCGTTTTACCGTGGGCGCCGAGGGGAGTACCTCATCAAGATCGCTCCGGTCAGTACGGGTCCTCCGCGGGACCCCCGGACGGTCACCTGCGCGGCTTGCCCGCAGGTGAGGGAGACCTCAGGCGATGACACGCGCCTGAGGAGGCACGTTTGACCCCCGTTTCCGTCGTAGCCGCTCCGCTGGAGTCCATCGGGACCCCGCTGGTGTGGACCGTCACCATCGCCGTGCTGCTCGGCCTGCTGGTGCTCGACTTCGTCATCACCCGCCGCCCGCACGACGTCCCGATGCGCGAAGCGGTCGGCTGGACCGTCTTCTATCTCGCGCTTCCGGTGGCGTTCGGTCTGCTCATGTGGCCGCTGTTCGGAAGCGCACCGGCCACCGAGTTCTTCACCGGCTGGGTCGTCGAGAAGTCCCTCTCCGTCGACAACCTCTTCGTCTTCATGCTCCTGCTGACCGCGTTCGCGGTGCCCAAGGAGCTGTCGCAGCGCGTGCTGCTCTACGGCATCGTCGGTGCCCTGGTGCTGCGCGGCATCTTCATCGCCGTCGGCGCCGCGGTGATCAGCTCGGGCGCGTGGGCCTTCCTGCTGTTCGGCGGCATCCTGCTGCTGACCGCCGTCAAGGTGCTGCGCGAGGCCGCCGCGGGCGACCAGCCCGAGGTGCACATCGACGACATGCGCAGCGTCAAGCTGATGCGCCGGCTGATGCCGGTCACCTCCCGGTACCACGGCGCCAGCCTGACCATCCGGGAGAACGGCCGGCGGGCGCTGACCCCGATGGCGCTGGTCGTGGTCGCGGTCTTCATGACCGACATCGTCTTCGCCGTCGACTCCGTGCCGGCCGTGTACGGCGTCACCGACGACCCGTACATCGTCTTCGCGACCAACATGTTCGCGCTGCTCGGCCTGCGGGCGCTCTACTTCGTGCTGCTCAACGTGCTGAGCAAGCTGCGGCACCTCAACTACGGCCTCGGCATCATCCTGGCCTTCATCGGCGTGAAGCTGGTCCTGCACTGGGCGCACGACGTGTGGACGTGGCTGCCGCAGGTGCCGACGCCGCTCTCGCTGCTCGTCATCCTGGGCGTGCTCGTGACGGTCACCACCACGAGCCTGCTCGCCGAGAAGCGGGACCAGCGCGCCGGCATCGGGACGGCCGAGCGGCGGGGCCAGCACGCCGAAGCCGAGCGGCGCGCCGACGAGCCCGTCGACGACCCGGCGACGGATCTGCCGCCCGGCTCGGAGGCCCTGGCGCCCGGGTCAGGCGTGGAGGCCGGCTCCGGAGAGCTCCGGCGCCGGTAACCCGGAGGGATAGGGCGGGAACTCCGCGGCGAGCGCCCGTGCCTCGTCCGCGAGCCCGGCCAGCCGGGCGGCGCCGGCGGTGCTCCCGGGGTCCGAGCGGACCGCGTCGGCGATCAGGCCGGCGATCCGGCGCGCCTCGCCCTCACCCATGCCCTGCGTCGTGACGCCCGGCGTGCCGGTCCGGATCCCGGACGCGGTCGCCGGGCGCTCGGGGTCGAAGGGGATCGCGTTGCGGGTGAGCAGGATCCCGGCCCGCGCGCACCGCTCCTCCGCCTCGCGGCCGCTGACGCCGAGGTCGCGCAGGTCGTGCACCGCGAGGTGGGTGTCAGTGCCGCCGGTGACCGCCCGGGCGCCCTCGGCGGCCAGCCCCGCGGCGAGCGCCTGACTGTTGCGGACCACCTGCCGTGCGTACCCCTGGAACTCCGGGAACGACGCCTCCCGCAGCGCGACCGCCTTGGCCGCGACCACGTGCATCATGGGGCCGCCCTGCAGGAACGGGAAGACCGCCTTGTCGATCCGGGCGGCCAGCTCCCCGCGGCAGAGCAGCATGCCGCCGCGCGGCCCGCGGAGCACCTTGTGCGTGGTGCAGGACACGACATCCGCGTACGGGACCGGGGACGGCACGGCCCGGCCGGCGACCAGGCCGATGAAGTGGGCGGCGTCGACCATGAGGTAGGCACCGACCTCGTCGGCGATCGCGCGGAACGCCACGAAGTCGATGAGCCGCGGGTACGACGTCGCGCCGCAGATGATCAGCTTGGGCCGGTGCGCCAGGGCGAGGTCGCGCACCTCGTCGTAGTCGATGAGCTCGGTGTCCTGCCGCACGCGGTAGCCGACGGCGGGGAACCATTTGCCGGAGAAGTTGACCCTGCTGCCGTGCGTGAGGTGCCCGCCGTGCGGCAGGTCCATCGCCAGCACCGTGTCGCCGGGCTGCACGAGGGCGGCATAGGCGGCCATGTTCGCCGCCGACCCGGAATGCGGCTGGACGTTGGCGTGCTCGGCGCCGAACAGCTCCTTGGCCCGCTCGACGGCCAGCCGCTCGGCCCGGTCGGCCTCGGCACAACCGCCGTAGTAGCGCTCGCCCGGATAGCCCTCGGCGTATTTGTTGGTCAGCGTGGAGCCCAGCGCGGCGAGCACCGCGGGCGAGGTGAAATTCTCGCTCGCGATCAGCTGCAGGCCGGTGCGCTGGCGGTCGAGCTCGCCGAGGACCACCTCGGCGATCTCGGGATCGTCGCGGCGCAGCGCGGCGAAGTCCGGACCCCAGAACGTGTCCATCCCGGCCCTCCACCGTCCGCGAACGATCCTCGCGAAAAGCATATGGCTTAGCCGCCCCGCCCGCGGGAACACCGAGATACATGCGTTGTCTCGTCACCGGTGCCACCGGATACATCGGCGGCCGGCTCGTGCCCCGGCTGCTCGACGCGGGCCACGAGGTCCGGGCCCTCTCCCGCAGCGTGGGCCGGCTGCGCGACGCGCCGTGGGCCGGCCGGGCGGAGATCGCCGAGGGCGACCTGGCCGACGAGGCCTCGCTCGAGCGCGCGCTGGAGGGCGTGGACGTCGCCTACTACCTCGTGCACTCGCTCGGGCGGCGCGACTTCGAGCGGCTGGACCGCGAGGCCGCCACCAACTTCGCCAAGGCCGCGTACGCCAAGGGCGTGTCCCGGATCGTCTACCTGGGCGGTCCCGAGCCGCCCGCGTCCGAGCGCCCGTCGGCGCATCTGCGCTCGCGCGCCGAGGTGGCCCGGATCCTGCTGGACAGCGGCGTGCCGACGGTCGTGCTGCGGGCGCCGGTGATCATCGGGTCCGGCTCGGCGTCGTTCGAGATGCTGCGCCACCTCACCGAGCGGCTGCCGGTCATGATCACGCCGCGCTGGGTGCGCAACCGGATCCAGCCGATCGCCGTACGCGACGTGCTGAGCTACCTGGTGGCGGCCGCCGAGCTGCCGCAGGGGATCAACCGCGGGTTCGACATCGGCGGGCCGGACGTGCTCACGTACGCCGAGATGATGCAGCGGTACGCGAGGGCGGCCGGCCTGCGGCGGCGGATCGTCCTGCCGCTGCGCCCGCTCAGCCCGTGGCTGTCGGCGCACTGGGTGGGCGTGGTGACGCCGGTGCCCAACGCGATCGCCCGGCCGCTGGTCGGCAGCCTGATCCACGAGGCGGTCGCGCACGAGAACGACATCGCCGCCCTGGTGCCGGAGGTCCGCCCGGTGGGCTTCGACGAGGCCGCCCGGCTCGCGCTCGCCAAGGTCCGCGACGGCGACGTGGAGACCCGCTGGTCCAACGCCTCCGGCCGGGACGCGGACGCCGAGCCGCTGCCCAGCGACCCGCAGTGGTCCGGCGGCACGATCTACAAGGACGAGCGCTGCGCCGAGGTCGACGCGCCGCGGGACGCGCTGTGGCGGGTCATCGAGGGTGTCGGCGGCGAGAACGGCTGGTACTCGTTCCCGCTGGCCTGGTCGGTGCGCGGCTGGCTGGACCGCCTGGTCGGGGGCGTCGGCCTGCGCCGGGGCCGGCGCGACCGGCAGCGGCTGCACGTCGGCGAGGCGCTCGACTGGTGGCGCGTCGAGGAGATCCGGCCCGGCGAGCTGCTGCGGCTGCGCGCCGAGATGCGGGTGCCGGGCCGGGCGTGGCTCGAGATGAGCGGCGCGCCGGGGCCGGACGGCACCAGCGTCTACCGGCAGCGGGCGCTCTTCGTCCCGCGCGGGCTCGCCGGGCACGCGTACTGGGCGAGCGTCCTGCCCTTCCACGGCGTGATCTTCGCGGGCATGACGCGCAACATCGCGCGCGCCGCGCTCAGGCTGCCGCGGCCCGTCGCAGCCGATCCCGGACCGCCAGCCACTCCTCGGTCGCCGGCGGATTCCGCACGATGATCGTGGCGACCCCCCGGTCGTCGAGGCGGTGCAGGGCGGCGTAGAGGTCCGCCGCGTACTCGCGGGGCTCGGCGCTGAGCAGCTCGGCGCCGGGCACGTTCGCGGTCTCGTACGTGAGCACTCCCACCGGCTCCGCCGCACCGCGCACCGCGGCGGGGTCGTCGGCGAGGACCAGCCGCGCCCGGGGCGCGTAGTGCCGCCGGCTCATGCCGGGCGACGGGCGGGCCGCGCCGTCGGCCACCTCGTCAGGCAGCTCGAGCGTCCCGGCCACCTCGCGGATCGCGCGCAGCGGCAGGGCTCCCGGGCGCAGCAGCCGCGGGGTGCTCCCGGTCACGTCCACCACCGTCGACTCGATGCCCCACGAGGCCGGGCCGCCGTCGAGCACCAGCGGCACATCCGGCAGGCTGCGCAGCACATGCTCGGCGGTCGTGGGCGAGATGCTCTCCGACTTGTTCGCGCTCGGCGCGGCCAGCGGCAGCCCCGAGGCCTCGAGCAGCCGCAGCGCGACCTCGTGCGCGGGCACCCGGATCGCGATCGTGCCGCCGGTGTCGGCGCCGGGCTGGGTCAGGTGCGCGGCGCGCTCGACGACCAGGGTCAGCGGCCCGGGCCAGAACGCGGCGGCGAGCTCGTTCGCGGCGTCCGGCCACGTGCGGGCCAGGGCGCGGGCGGCGGCCACGCCGGCCACGTGCACGATCAGCGGGTTCCACGACGGGCGGTTCTTGAGCCGGTAGATCTCGGACACGGCCGCGGCGGAGAAGGCGTCGGCGCCCAGCCCGTACACGGTCTCGGTGGGGAAGGCGACCACCGAGCCGGCACGCAGCAGCTCGGCGGCCCGGCGGATCCCGCCGGCGTCCGGTGCGACGATCACGCTTGCCTCGGCGCTCCCGGC
>CAKUMG010000251.1 GCA_934667465.1 uncultured Actinoplanes sp.
GCCGAAGTCGTCGACCAGCAGCCGGACGCCGATCTCGCGCAGCTCGAACAGGACCCGCGCCGCCACGCCGCCGCCGTCGACCATCACGGACTCGGTCATCTCCAGCGCCACCGCCCCGGCGGGCAGCCCGAACTCGCGCAGCTCCGCCGCGACCGCCGCCGGCAACCCCGGGTCGGACAGCTGCCGGGGGGACACGTTGACCGCCAGGTAGAAGTCGTCGCCGACCACGCCGTCCGCGCGCCAGCCGGCGAGCCGGCGCAGGGCCTCGCGCCGTACCCAGGTGCCGAGCTCGCCGATCAGCCCGGCCTCCTCCGCGACCGGCACGAACGTCATCGGCGGGATCGGGCCGCGCTCCGGGTGGGTCCAGCGCACCAGCGCCTCGGCGCCGCACGGGCGGCCCGGCCCCAGCCGTACGATCGGCTGGTAGACCACGCTGAGCTGGCCCCGCGCCAGCGCGGTCCGCAGCGCACCCTCGAGCTCGATGCGCTCGCGGACCCGGTCGTGCATCGAGGCGTCGAAGATCGTGGAGCGGCCCGGCCCGCCGGCCTTCGCGCGGTACATCGCCGTGTCGGCGTCGCGCAGCAGGGCCTCGGCGGCCGCCGAGGGGTCGCCGCCCCCGGGCGCCTGCGCGAGCCCGATCGACGCCGTGATCACCACCTCGGTGTCCCGGACCGGCAGCGGCCGGGCGAAGCACGACCGGACGGTCTCCACCAGGTGCCGGGCGGTCGCGTCGTCGCCCACGAACGCGATGAGGAAGTCGTCGCCGCCGACCCGGGCCGGCGGCACGCCGGCGGGCAGGGCGGCCCGCAGCCGCGCGGCCACCTCGATGACCAGCTGGTCGCCGGTGTCGTGGCCCCACGAGTCGTTGACCCACTTGAAGCCGTCGAGGTCGAGCAGCGCCACCCAGACCCGGCCGGGACCGGCCGCGGGGACGGTTGCGACCAGCCGTTCCACCTCGGCGGTGACGGCCCGGCGGTTGGGCAGCCCGGTCAGCGGGTCGTGCCGCGCCTGATACTCGGAGTTGCGCTGCGCCTCGGCCTGCGCGCGGACCGCGGACACCGCCCGGACTAGCAGCAGCACGACAGTCGCCGTCCCGCACGCGCCGATCAGCAGCCGGGCCCGCGCGCTGTCACCGGCGACCGGCAGCAGCGCGAACGGCGCGAGCGACGCCGGGACCAGCAGCAGCATCCGCTGCCACGACCAGGCCTGCACCGGCGGGCGGTCGCCACGGCCCAGCGCCGCGACGGACGGGTGCAGCGTGGCGGCGCCGATCAGCGTGAACGCCAGCAGGAACGGCACGTCGAGCAGCGGGGAGGCGTAGGTGCGGCCGGTCACGCCGATGACGCTGTACGCGACGTCGCCGGCGAGCAGCATCCCGATGCCCGCCGCCAGCAGCACCAGGCTGACCGGCCACGTCCGCGCCGTGAACGTCAGATTGATCACCAGCGCCAGCAGGGCCACGTCCAAGAGCGGATAAAGCGCTGCGAGTACGGCCTCAGCCGCGGGCCGTCCCGGCACGGCGGCCGCGGGGGCGGCCAGCAGCAGCGCGCTCGTCAGTCCACCGGCGAGGCACACGATCAGGCCATCCAGTGCGGCGTGCCGCGCCACGGTGCCACGCGAGCGGACCAGCAGCACGAAGAACACGCCGAGGCAGGCGTAGCCGGGCACGGTGGCCAGGTCCGCGAGCAGCGGCTCGCCGGTCACCAGCGGGCGCAGCAGCGCGCCCGCGAGGAAGAACAGCCCGGCGGCGGCCAGGGCGTGCCACGCCGCACGCGGACCGGCGCCGTACCGCCGTGGCCCGGCTACGAACGCGGCCACCGCGCCGAGCCCGGTCACCAGGAAGCAGGCGGCGTCGACGCCCGCCGGCAACGGCAGGGCGTAGACCACCGTGGCCGCCACCCCGGCCGCGGCGAACGCCGGCCAGGCACGGCGCCACAGGGCAGTCGACCGCACCGCGCATCGCCCCCCGGAGAACCGTCAGCCGATCAGCGCTTCCGCCGTTGGCAACGTACCGTCCGGCGTGGTCCGTGCGGCAGAGGTTCCGTGCACGAAAACCGTCGGGCAGGCACCGCGCAGAAGAAGCTCCGCGGCGACGACGCCGAGCAGCCCTGGCCCCCGGGTGCCACGCGGGCCCGCCAGCAGCAGCCGCGCCCGCCGCGAGGCCCGCACGAGGGTGGCCGCCGGGTCGCCGGTCAGCAGCCGCGCGCTGACCCGCGGCGTACGGCCGATGGTGGCGATCGCCTCGCCCAGCAGCGCCCGGCCCGCATCCGTCCCGTCCGGCCCACCGACCACATGGGTCACTTCCAGCGCGGCGGACAGCCGCACGGCCTCGGCTGCCGCGAACCGCAGGGCCAGCAGCGAGCAGGGCGAGCCGTCCACGGCGGCGAGCAGGGGACCGGCCGGCGGGCGGACCCCGCGGGCCACGACGACCGGGCAGCGCGCGCGGGCCACCGCCTGCACGAGCACCGACGACGGGGGCAGGCGTTTCGTGGCGGCGAGCCCGTCGTCGCCGATGACGAGCAGCGCCGCCGTACGCGTCCGGCGCAGCAGCACCCGTACGGGATCGCCCTCCGCGACGTGACCGGTCACCCGCACGCCGGGGACGCTGCGCAGCGCGGTGTCGACGGCGACGCGCACCAGCTGATCGGCATCCTGTCGCGCGACGGCGTAATCAGGAGGATCATCGGGGGAGAAGGCGGGGGGCCAGGAGAACGCGTGGACGATCCGCAGGGGGCGTCCGCTGGCCACCGCCTCCCGGGCACCGAGCCGGGTGGCGGCCAGCCCGGCCGAGTTTCCGTTGACGGCTACGACGACAGGAGCAGGTTCCGAGATCTGCATCGGTTCACCACCTCAGCACCGCGAGGCCGCGGTTGACTAGCATTTGGGGGTTGTCCGGGACTTCCCTCGAGTTTTCCGCACCCGCAGGCCGGAGTACATGGTCTCCACCGTCCCGGACAATCCTCATCGTCTATGTTGTGACGGCGCGCACGTTTTCGTGATCAATCCCTCAGCGATCGACCGGCTGATGACCCGTTCAGCTTGAGGGTTTACGGTGAACGGCAGGTTATTCGCGACATCTGCCGGTGAAGTGAGGGAAATACATGACGGATGTCAAGCTCGAGCACCCTGGTGGCCAGCTGTCCCTGCCGGTGCGGCAGGCGGTGGAGGGGCCGGGTGGCGTCGAGATCAGCGCCCTCCTCAAGGAGACCGGTTACGTCACCCTCGACCAGGGTTTTGTGAACACGGCTTCCTGCGCGTCGGCGATCACCTACATCGACGGTGACGCCGGCATTCTTCGTTATCGGGGATACCCCATCGAGCAGCTGGCCGGCAAGGCCTCCTTCCTCGAGGTGTCCTACCTGCTCATCTACAACGCCCTGCCGACACCCGCGCAGCTGGCCGAGTTCGCGGACAAGATCCGCGTGCACACGTTGCTGCAGGAGGAGATGCGCTCCTTCTTCTCCGGCTTCCCGCGCGACGCGCACCCGATGGCGGTGCTCTCCTCGGCGGTGACAGCGCTGTCGACGTTCTACCAGGACGCGCTGGACCCGACCGACCCCGAGCAGGTCGAGATCTCCGGGATCCGGCTCATGGCGAAGCTTCCGACGATCGCCGCGTACGCGTACAAGAAGTCGATCGGCCACCCGCTGCCGTACCCGGACAACTCGCTGGACTACGTCGAGAACTTCCTGCGGATGACGTTCGGCCTGCCCACCGTGGCGTACGAGGTCGATCCGAAGATCGCGAAGATCCTCGACATGCTCTTCGTCCTGCACGCCGAGCACGAGCAGAACTGCTCCACCTCGACGGTGCGGCTGGTCGGCTCCGCGCAGGCCAACCTGTTCACGTCGGTGGCCTCGGGCATCAACGCCCTCTCCGGGCCGCTGCACGGCGGCGCCAACTCGGCGGTGCTCGAGATGCTCGAGCAGATCCGCGCCGACGGCGGCGACGTCCAGTCCTTCGTGCGCCGCGTCAAGGCGAAGGAGAAGGGCGTCAAGCTGATGGGCTTCGGCCACCGGGTCTACAAGAACTACGACCCGCGTGCCGCCATCGTCAAGAAGGCCGCGCAGGACGTGCTGTCCACGCTGGACAAGCCCGACCCGCTGCTGGACATCGCGTTCCAGCTCGAGGAGATCGCGCTCGCGGACGATTACTTCGTCTCCCGCAAGCTCTACCCCAATGTGGACTTCTACACCGGCCTGATCTACAAGGCGCTGGGCTTCCCGACCAAGATGTTCACCGTGCTGTTCGCGCTCGGCCGGCTCCCCGGCTGGATCGCGCAGTGGGGCGAGCAGGCCGCGGACCCGACCACGAAGATCGGCCGCCCCCGCCAGCTCTACATCGGCGAGGCCGAGCGCACCTTCGTGCCGATCTCGGAGCGCTGACGCACCTCCCCGCGCCGGTCGTCCCTCCCGGGCGGCCGGTGCTTTTTTCTGCCGTACATACCTTTGCGGTTATATGCCTCGCGGGGCATGATGGCGCCATGGACGCCATCGCGGTGCTCGCCGAGCCCGTCCGCCGCCGCATCCTCGACGAGCTGCGCCCCGCCGACCGCACCGTGGGCGACCTGGTCGCCGCGCTGGGCATGAGCCAGCCGGCCGTCTCCAAGCACCTCAAGGTCCTGCGCGAGGCGGGCTACGTGAGCAGCCGCACCGCGGCGCAGCACCGCATCTACCGCCTCGAGCGCGAGCCGTTCCGCGCACTGGAGCGCTGGCTCGCGCCGTACTCGAACCTGTGGGCGGCCCGCGGCCGGCGGGCATGACACGCTCACCCGGTGGGCATGTCCCCGGCCAAGTTCCGCGTTTGGAGGATGCATGGACGTCGTGATCGGGATCGACACCGGGACCACCGCGACCAAGGGGGTGGCCGCCGGGGCGGACGGCCTCGTCCGGGCCGCGGTCAGCGTGCACTATCCGCTGTCGGTGCCCGGTCCCGGCCGCGCCGAGCTCGACCCCGGCCGGCTGCGCGACGCCGCGGTGGAGGCGCTGGTCAAGGTCGCCGCGGAGGTGCGCGAGCGCGGCGACCGCGTACGGGCGATCAGCCTCTCCGCCTTTCTGCACGGCCTCGTGCCCATGGACGCCGAAGGCGGCTTCCGGGGTGCGCTGATCACCTGGGCCGACAACCGGTCCTCCGGGCAGGCGCGCGAGATCGCCGAGGAGGGACGGGCGAAGATCCTCCAGGCGCGTACGGGCACACCCGTGCACCCGATGGCGCCGCTGCCCAAGCTGGCGTGGTGGCGCGCCACCGAGCCGGAGGCGCTGCGCGACACCCCGCGCTGGGGCGGCGTCAAGGAGGTCGTCCTGTCCGGGCTGGCCGAGGGCGGCTTCGTCGTCGACCTGTCGCTCGCCTCCGGCACCGGTCTCTACGACATCCACGAGCGCCGGTGGGACCCCGAGGCGCTCGAGATCGCCGGGGTGCGCGCGGAGCAGCTCGCCGAGGTCGTGCCCACCACCACCGTGCTGCGCCTGCGCCGCGACGTGGCGACCGCGGCCGGGCTGGACCCTGCGACGCCGCTTGTCATCGGTGCCGCGGACGGGCCGCTGGCCAACCTCGGGGTCGGGGCCACGCCGGCCGGCATCGCGGCGGTGTCGCTCGGCACCAGCGGCGCGCTGCGCACGGTCGTCGACAGCCCGGTCGCCGACAAGAACGGGCGGCTGTTCTGCTACGCGCTGACCGAGGACCGCTGGGTGCTCGGCGGCGCCATCAACAATGCCGGGTCGGTGGTCCGCTGGGCCGGGCAGACGATGGCCGAGGGCTTCGACCGGCCCGCCGCGGAGGGCGAGGACGCGGACGTACGCGACGCGGCCCTGCTGGACGAGGCCGCGGCCGCCCCGGCGGGCAGCGAGGGGCTGCTCTGCCTGCCCTACCTGCTCGGCGAGCGCGCTCCCTGGTGGAAGGGCGGCATGCGCGGCGCCTATCTCGGGCTGCGCCGCGAGCACGGCCGCGCGCACCTGGTGCGGGCCGCCGTCGAGGGCGTCTGCCAGCAGCTGGCGCTGGTCCGGGACACGTTCGCCGACGAGGGCATCGAGATGCGGGAGGTACGCGCCACGGGCGGCGCCGTCGCCTCCGAGCTCTGGGTCGAGACGCTCGCGTCGGCGCTGGACCTGCCCGTGGCGATCGCGGACACGCCGGAGGGGACCGCGCTCGGCGCCGTCCTGCTCGGGCTGCACGCCGTCGGGGACCTGCCCGACCTGGACGCCGCCGCCGACCTGGCCGGGATCTCCGGGCGCACCGACCCGCAGCCCGCCGACGCGGCGCTCTACAAGCGGCTGCGGCCGTTGATCGAGCGGTCCGCGCTGGCGGTGACCGACGTGCTGACCGAGCTCGACCGGCTCGCGCCCGAGCCGCTGCCGAGCACGGAGAAGGCCGTCACCGACAGTGACCGCGGTCCGGGCAACGACATCGGGTGAGTATGCCCACGGGCGCTCGCGTTGACGCGGGCGCCCGGCGTGGGAAAGAGTGATTGGCGAGCGGTAGCGGAGGAACCCGGTGCGAGTCCGGGACGGTCCCGCCACTGTGACCGGGTGCCGCCCGGGTTTCCGTCGGTGACGACGAGCCCGGCCGGGGCCCGGGAGTCAGGAGACTCCGGCCGCTCGCACCGACCGCACGCGGGCGTGGACACCCGCGGAAAGGACCCTGGCCGTGACGCCGTACCCGTTCTCCGCCGTCGTCGGCCTCGACGATCTGCGCCTCGCCCTGCTGCTGACCGCGGTCTCACCCGCCGTCGGCGGCGTGCTCGTCCGGGGTGAGAAAGGCACCGCCAAGAGCACCGTCGTGCGGGCGCTCGCCGCCCTGCTCCCCGAGGTCGACGTGGTGCGCGGCTGCCGCTTCGCCTGCGACCCCGCCGCGCCCGACCCCGCCTGCCCCGACGGCCCGCACGAGCCCGGCGCACCGCACGGGCACCGCCCGGCCACCCTGGTCGAGCTGCCCGTCGGTGCCACCGAGGACCGCGTGGTCGGCACCCTCGACATCCAGCGCGCGCTCGCCGACGGCGTCAAGGCCTACGAGCCCGGCCTGCTGGCCGCCGCGCACCGCGGCGCGCTCTACGTCGACGAGGTCAACCTGCTGCCCGACCACCTCGTCGACCTGCTGCTCGACGCGGCGGCGATGGGCCGCGCCCACGTCGAGCGCGACGGCGTCTCGGTCAAGCACGCCGCCCGGTTCCTGCTGGTCGGCACCATGAACCCCGAGGAGGGCGAGCCCCGCCCGCAGCTCGTCGACCGGTTCGGCCTGGTCGTCACGGTGGCCGCGCCCCGCGACCCGGTGCAGCGGGCCGAGGTGGTCCGGCGGCGCCTCGCCTACGAGGCCGGCCCCGACGCGTTCGCCGCCCGCTTCACCGCCGACGAGGCCGCCCTCGCGGCGCGCATCGTGGCGGCCCGCGCGGCCGTGCCGTCAGTGGTGCTGCCCGACCGCGAGCTCGACCGCATCGCCCGGATCTCGCTGGCCTACGGTGTCGACGGCATGCGCGCCGACATCGTGGTGGCGCGGTGCGCGGTCGCCCTGGCGGCCTGGCACGGCCGCGACCGGGTGACCGCCCAGGACGTCGAGGAGGCCGCGCGGCTGGCG
>CAKUMG010000252.1 GCA_934667465.1 uncultured Actinoplanes sp.
GCTCTGGGTCGAGCACGAGGGCATCCGGGTGCTCAACCAGAACGACGCCCGCCCCAGCGACCTGTCGCGCTTCGCCGAGCTGGGCCACGTGCACGCGCACATGCTGCAGTTCTCCGGCGCGATCTGGTACCCGATGGTCTACGAGCTGCCCGAGGCCGCGAAGCGCGCGTTCGGCAAGCAGAAGCGTGACCGGCAGTACGACCGGACCTGGCGCTACATCGACGACCTCAAGGCCGACCACGTCTTCCCGATCGCCGGCCCGCCGTGCTTCCTGGACGACTCGCTGTTCCAGTTCAACGACGTCTTCGGCGACGAGGGCAACATCTTCCCCGACCAGTCGGTCTTCCTGACCGAATATGCGAAGGTCGGCGGCACCAACGGCGTCGTCCTGCTCCCCGGCAGCGTCTCGTCGCTGGAGCTGATCCCCGCCGGCGCCGAGAAGGTCACCGGCGTGCCGGTCGAGGGCAGCGACACGCCGGTCGGCGGGGCGCCCGAGGTGGTCCGGACGCGCATCGAAACGACCCACCCGACCCCGGTCGACGAGTTCTTCGCGAACAAGAAGGCCCACCTCGAGGAGATGCGCGAGCGCAAGGCGCCGATCATCGCCGCCGAGAAGGCCAGCTGGCGGCACCCCGAGATCGACGTGCTCGGCGAGCTCAAGAAGCGCATCGAGCCGCTGCTCGAGGAGTCGATCTACCTGGCCAAGGGCGTCGGCGGCCCGGTCCGCTTCGACCTGGTCAGCTATGACGGCGACGCGGTCGAGTCGATCCTGGTCGACTTCCCCGGCAAGCAGGTCCGCCCGGCGGCCGACGAGAAGGTGCGCTACCGCTTCCGCATGCAGCGCGAGCTGATCGAGCACCTGATCTTCATCGACGAGGGCGACTGGGTCAACTCGGTGTTCCTGAGCTGCCGCTTCTCCGCCGCGCGCATCGGCCAGTACAACGAGTTCGTCTACGCCTTCTTCAAGTGCCTCAGTGAGGAACGTCTCCAGTACGCCGAGGGCTGGTACGACGAGCACGAGAAGGCGGTCGAGGCCGAGGACACGCAGTTCGGCGACTGGACTGTGCAGCGCCGCTGCCCGCACCTCAAGGCGGACCTGAGCCGCTTCGGCATCGTCGAGGGCAACCAGCTGACGTGCCAGCTGCACGGCTGGAAGTTCGACCTCCCGAGCGGCCGGTGCCTGACGAGCGTCGGACACAAGATCCGCGCCGAGAAGACGGGCGCTTAAAGTCAAGAGCTTGATGTCGTAGCTCGGTGGGGCGTACAGACCGTCGCTCCCGCCGAGGCCGGGCCCGAGGATCCAGGAGCTTCGCTCCAGAACGGATCCCCGGGCCCTTCGCTCTGCGTAAGTGGTCACCCTCGCAAGCCCCGTCGCCACTCACCCACCCATCAGCGGCTAGGCGGCGACGCCCAGGTCGGCCAGGAGGCGGCGGGCGGCGTTGTGGCCGGCGGCGCCGATGACGCTGCCGGCCGGGTGGGTGCCGGCGGAGCCCGCGTAGAGGCCGTCGAGCCCCGTGGCGTAGGGCATGCGCTCGTCGAAGGCGACCGTGTTGTCGACGTGGTGGATGTGGCCCCCGGTGATGCCGAAGTGCCGCTCGATGCCGGGCGGGGTGAGCGGCATCGTGTCCGCGACCAACGCGGACGTGCCCGGGGCGTAGCGGTCGCAGATCTCCAGCAGCCGCGTCACATAGCCGGGCAGCGCCTCCTCCCACGTCGTGCCCGCCGGCTCGTACGGCACCGACTGGACGAACAGGGCCGACGAGTGGTGCCCGGCCTCGTCCTGCAGCGACGGATCGACGGTGGTGTGCACATACCACTCGATGGTGGGCTCGTCGGGCAGCCGGCCGGCCTGCACGTCGGCCCACATGGCGCGCAGGGCGGCCATCGGCGAGTCGCCGCCGGTGGCGCCCGAAAGGCTCGCCGAGCCGGGCAGCAGATGGATCGTCGAGCCGAACGGCGACGGGGCATCCGACGGGAGGCAGGCGAAGCGGGGCAGCCCGGACAACGCCAGGTTGAGCTTCAGCGTGGTGCCGGGCCGGCGGACCGCCTCCATGCGGGCCACCAACTCGGCGGGGAGCGCGCCGTCGGGCACGAGCGACATGAGCTGATAGGGGTCGCAGGCCCCCAGGACCGCCCGGGCGCCGATCGCGTGACCGTCGGCGAGCACCACGCCGGTGGCGGCGCCGCCGTCGACGGTGACGCCCGCGACCCGCGCCCCCGTGAAGATCTGAGCCCCGGCGGCCCGGGCGGCGGTGGCGAAGGCGCGCGAGACGCTGCCCATGCCGCCCTCGGCGATCATCCACGTGCCGTCGGCGCCCGGGAGGCGGCACATGTTGTGCACCAGGAAGTTGTGGCCGGTGCCCGGGTCGTCGGGGCCCGCGTTGAGCCCGGACAGGCCGTCGGTGACCGCATACATGCTGGTCAGCAGCTCGCTCTTGAAGCCGAAGCGGGCCAGGTAGTCGGCGACGGAGCCGCGCACGAGGTCGACGAACGTGCTCTGCAGCTGGGGCCGGATGTGCCGGTCGGCGATCTCCTCGACGGAGCCGGGCTCGGCGAGCCAGGCGGGCGCGAGGTCGGCCCGCAGCGCCGCGATCTCCACCTGCAGCGCGTCGTCGGCGGCGAGGTCGCGGGGTGAGAAGAACGTCTCCAGCTGGGCCCGGGTGGCCTCGCGGTCGGTGCCGAAGAGCAGATAGGGCGCGCCCGCGCCGCCGGGTGTGGGCAGGAAATAGTGCGGGTCGCGGCGCAGCACCGGGATGTCGACGTCGAGGGTGCGCAGCAGCTCGGGCGGCATCAGCCCGAGCAGATAGGACCCGGTGGACTGGCCCAGGCCGGGGACCTTGCCGAACGGATGCTCGGTGCGGGTCGCCCCGCCCAGCACGTCGGCGGCTTCCAGCACGACCACGGACAGGCCGGCGCGGGCGAGCAGCACCGCGGAGACCAGGCCGTTGTGGCCCGATCCGATGATCACTACGTCAGCGCGCGATGGCAGAGCGTCCATGGGGGCAGACTGTAGCGCGTCCCACCGACAATAAAACTCCGACAAATCGGGTTGTGGATACCGATTCGCGTTCCGGCCCCGCGAAGGGGTAAGACAGACGCGTGTTCAGTCGGTGGGGCAGAACGGTCATCCGGGTGCGATGGTGGGTCGTCGCAGCCGCGGCGGCGCTCGTCGTCGCGGGCGCGACCTGGGGCGCCGGGGTCTTCGGGGCGCTCACCGGCGGTGGCTACGACGACCCGGGCAGCGAGTCCAACCGGGCCGCGGCCGCGATCGCCGAGCAGCTGGGCCGCCGCGATCCCGACCTGCTCGTGCTCTGGTCCAGCCCGGCGGCCACCGTCGACGATCCCGCGTTCCGCGGCGCGGTGACCGCGGCGGCCGGCCGGATCCGGGGCGAGGCCGACGTCGAGCAGGTCGCCGCCTACACCGATCCCGGCGCCTCCCCGGCGCTGGTGAGCACCGACCGGCGCGCCACCTATGCGGCCGTCTATCTGCGGGCCGCCGACGAGGACGGCAAGACCGCGGCGCTGCACCGGATCGAGCCCGCCTTCGCGGCCGACGGGCTCGAGACCCAGGTCGGCGGGCTGGTCGCCTTCACCGACGAGGCCAACACCCAGACCGAGAAGGACATCACGCGCGCCGAGCTCTTCTCCCTGCCGGTGCTCCTGGTCCTGCTGGTGCTGATCTTCCGGGGCCTGATCGCGGCCCTGTCGCCGCTGGTCATCGGCGGCATCGCGATCCTCGGCGCGTTCGTCGCGGTGCGGGCGCTGACCCACGTCACGGACATCTCGGTCTTCGCGATCAACGTGATCACGCTGCTCGGGCTGGGCATGGCGGTGGACTATTCGCTCTTCGTGGTCAGCCGCTTCCGGGAGGAGCTGGCGGCCGGTGCCGATGTGCCGGCGGCCATCCGGACCACTGTCGCCACGGCCGGCCGTACGGTCATGGTGTCGGGCCTGACGATCATCCTGGCCCTCTCCAGCCTGCTGATCTTCCCGCAGCCGTTCCTCGGCGGCATGGCCATCGGCGGCATGGCGGCGGTGACCGTCGCCATGCTCGCGGCCCTCACGGTGCTGCCCGCGGTGCTGTCCCTGCTCGGCCGCCGCATCGACAAGCTGCGGATCCCGCTCCCGCACCGCCGGCATCCCGGCGCCGGGTGGGCCCGCATCGCGCACAGCGTGATGCGCCGGCCGGTCCTCTATGCGGTCGGCGTGCTGGCGGTCCTCGTGGCGTTCGCGCTGCCGTTCCTGCGCGTGGAGTTCGGCGGCTTCGACGAGCGGGTGCTGCCCCCGGGCAGCGAGGCGCGCGTGGTGGGGGAGACGCTCGACACCCGTTTCCCGGGTGGCGGTGCCGACCCGATCAGCGTCCACGTGGCCGGCCCGGCCGGCGACCTGCCCACCCGCATCGCCGCCCTGCCCGACGTCACCGGCGCGACCGTGACGGCCGAGCGCGACGGGGCGGCGCTCATCACCGTGACCTACCCGGAGGGGCTGCCCACCGCCGACTCCCGGGAGATCGTGGCGGCGATCCGCGACCTCGCCCCGCCGCCCGGTGCCGAGGTGCTCGTCGGCGGGCGCCCCGCCGTCGACCTCGACCTGCTGGAGAGCCTCGCCGCCGGCCTGCCGTGGATGGCCCTGATCATGGCGGTGGCGACGATGCTGCTGCTCTTCCTCGCGTTCGGTTCGATCCTGTTGCCGATCAAGGCAGTCCTGATGAACGTGGTCTCCATCGGCGCCTCGTTCGGCGTCGTGGTCTGGATCTTCCAGCAGGGCCACTTCGAGAGCGTGCTGCGTTACGAGTCGACAGGCTTCATCGAGCCCAGCAACATGATCCTGGTGCTCGCGGTGCTGTTCGGGCTCGCCACGGACTACGAGGTGTTCCTGCTCTCCCGGGTCCGCGAGGAGTGGGACCGCACCGGCGACAACACGGCGGCCGTCGCCGCGGGGCTGCAGCACACGGGCGGCATCATCACCGCCGCGGCGCTGCTCCTGATCACGGTCGTGGCCGGTTTCGCCACCGGCGGCGTCACGGTCATCAAGATCATCGGGGTCGGGATGATCGTCGCCATCGTGATCGACGCGACCCTGGTCCGGGCGCTGCTGGTCCCGGCCACCATGCGCCTGCTCGGCCGCTGGAACTGGTGGGCGCCCGGGTTCCTGGGCCGCTTCTACGGCCGCTACGGCATCCACGAGACCAGCGCCGGCCCGCCGCCCGGGCGCTCCGAGGAGGAGGCGCCGGTGAAGGCTGCCCTCTGACGCGCCCGGCCGCCGGTCAGGGGGCGACGGCCGGCCGGAGCTTGGTGCCGGGGCCGGTGTCGGCCGGGCGCACCGGAAAGCCCGTGCCGGCGGGGTGGGGCGCGGTGCCGGAGTCGGTGCCGGCCGGGTCGGACGCGGTGCTGGAGCCGGCATCGGCCGGGTGGGGCGCGGTGTTGGAGCCGGTGTCGGCCGCTCGGGGCGGGATGCCGGGGGTGGAGTCGGCCGGGCGGGGCGGGGTGCCGGAGCCCGGGCCGGTCGTGTCACGGGCTGCGATGATCGCGCGCAGGGTCGACAGCTCCTGCGGGGTCAGGCCGCCGGTGGGCACGAGGACGAACTGCAGCTTGTTGAGCCGGAGCAGGATCTGGCCGGGCAGGTCGTCGACGGCGGCGACGAGCGGCCAGGCGACGGAGGAGTCGGCCAGGTCGGTCGGAGTGCGGAACCCCTGCGGCCCGAAGGCGTACTCCGTCGGGCGGAAGTGGCGCTCGCCGAGCTTGAGCGACCGCCGGACCACCAGCCACGGGCAGACGATCCCCAGGACGAGCGCGAGCACGACATAGACGACGAAGAAATACACTCCCGCCGCGGCCCAGAAGTAGATCCCCGCGGCGACGACGACCAGCGCGAGCAGCCGGGCCAGGGAGAACCGGGCACGCGCCACGTGGCGGACGGCCGTCGCGAAGAGCGCCCGGTCCGGCTCGGCCGAGAAGGTCAGTGTCATGCAGGTCTCCAGGTCTTCCGCATCGAGCCGCGTCGTCGGGCGAGATCGTAGCGGCCGGATGGGTATGACAGGGGGCATGCGAACCCTCCGCCGGCTGCTCACCGCCGCCTTCCGCCCGCTCCGGGGCAGGGACCTGGCTCTGCACGCCGCAGCGGTCACCTTCTACGCAGGTATCGCCGTGGTCCCGGTCGCGCTGCTCGCCATCTGGCTCACCAGCCTGGTCGCGGGCGCGGACCGGATCCGGCGGCTGACCGGCCGCACCATCGAGGCCCTGCCGGACGCCATCGGCGCGCCGAACGCCCTTTCCCAGCTCATCGAGGCCGGCCTGGACCTGACGCCGCTGCTGGCGCTGGCCAGCCTGCTGCCGGCCACCTTCTACGGCGAGGGCCTGCGCCGCGCGTTCGTCTCCCTGCGCGACCCGGGGGAGTCGATGGTCGGCTGGCGCGGCCGCCTCCTCTGGCTCCCGCTGCTGGCCGCGGCCCCCGCCCTGCTGCTGAGCCTGTTGCTCGCGCTGCCGGTCACCGCCGGCCTGTGGCAGCGCGGCGGCTGGTACTCGGTGGCCGGCGTGATCCTGTCGTTCCTGGCCGCCTGGCTGGTCCTCACCCCGGTCGTCATCTGGGTCTACCGCGGCATCGCGCCGGGCCGCCCGGAATGGCTCGCCACCGTGCTGGTCGGCTCGTTCACGGCCGCGAACCTGTCCGGCTTCCTGCACGGCTTCGTGCTGTTCTGTTCCTTCCCGCTCGACCTGGGCATCCCGTTCGGCGGCTTCACGGAGATCGGCGGTGTCGTGGCGGTCGGCTTCTGGCTCTACCTCTTCCACGTGATCATCCTGACCGGCTACGCGGCGACCCGGAGCGCCAGCAACTACCAGTGCGCCCGCCGCGCCCGCAAGCTCGAGGAGGACCCGGTAGCGGTCGCCGCTTGAGCCTGACGGCAGCGGGCGTGCACGCGTCCGGAAAGATGAGGGCATGCGTGAGCTCGTCCTCCTAGGCAGCACCGGATCCATCGGGACCCAGGCCATCGACATCGTCCGGCGCAACCCCGACCGGTTCCGGGTGGTGGCGATCGGCGCGGGCGGCGGCAACGTCGGGCTGCTCGCCGCCCAGGCGCTGGAGCTGGGCGTGGACGCGGTCGGGGTGGCCCGGTCCAGCGTCGTGCAGGATCTGCAGCTGGCGTTCTATGCCGAGGCGCAGAAGCGCGGCTGGGCGACCGGCGACTTCAAGCTGCCCAAGATCGTGGCCGGGCCGGATGCGATGACCGAGCTGGCCCAGTGGCCCTGCGACGTGGTGCTCAACGGGGTGGTCGGCAGCCTCGGGCTCGCCCCCACGCTGACGGCGCTGCGCGAGGGCCGGACGCTGGCGCTGGCGAACAAGGAGTCGCTCGTCGCCGGCGGCCCGCTCGTCAAGAAGGCGATGCAGCGGCCCGGGCAGATCGTGCCCGTCGACTCGGAGCACTCGGCGCTGGCCCAGTGCCTGCGGGGCGGCGCGGAGCGCGAGGTGCGGCGGCTGGTGCTGACCGCCAGCGGGGGCGCCTTCCGGGGCCGCCGCCGTGAGGAGCTGTCGGACGTGACGCCCGAGGAGGCGCTGAAACACCC